>CBDFMG010000001.1:0-47029 GCA_965249485.1 bacterium
GCACAAATAGTCTCTGTTATAATTCCATGCTAAAAGATACCTTGAGTGAGTGGAATTAAAAGCTATCCTGGTCCTGGGCACTGTTTTAAAACAGAAGCGAAAACAAAAAAATATCACACAATCAAAACTGGCAGAAATTTGTGATCTGCATGAAGACTATATCGTTAAGATTGAACGAGGTAAAAGGCAACCTTCGATTTCGACACTGTTCAAAATTGCCGATGGTCTCAATACTCCTGCGGCCACCATCATAAAAAAAGTAGACCAACTCCGACACAAATAAGCCCCTGGAGGGGGCGGGGGTGGCAACAATTAAAGAAGGTCTCTCTTTCAGTAATATTTTATCCAGGTATTCTCTTCCTTCCGATAGCCGTTCAGCTCAAGGAACTTGTCGAAGGCGATATCCCGTTTGCTTTCCGCCCACAGGTCTTTCCATTCGGCCAGGTCCTTTTCAGCTAAGGGCTTCTTTTTCGGAGGGTTGACTATTGGAAGCGGGATCTGGGCAGCAATAGTTTCCTTTTTTTCCAGCTCGATAATTTTGTCTATGAATATTCCTCCGAGAAGTGCTTTATAAAGATAGCCGCCTTTATTTTCCTTTTTCGGAGTTTTCTTGTTCCACAGCTCTTTGTTGAATTCCGCCTCACAAAGCCAAATCGTTTTTCTAACGTAGTATTCCGACCAGCAGTAATCACTTCCCTCGATGATTGAGGCCTGATGAGCGATGGATTTGGTGATATTCTGGACTTTTCCAATGGGAAACTCATACTTGAAGTACAACACCTTTTGCCAATCCCTGGTTAAGTTTTCTTTAAGTTCTTTTTCCAGCTCCGAATCCGGCTTAAAATTCAATCGGATTCCTTTCACGCCCCCGCCCCGGCCGGGGCCACCCCGGATGATTTTCCATTCAAATTCTACCCACTTGTTATCGAACTCGGCTTTGATTACATCCAGCACCCTTTTTTTTAAGTCCTTAAACTGTTTGTATTTGCCTTTAAGCCCCAAGGCTTCTTTGAGCTCATCTAGGTCGATGTCAATTTGCCTAAGGCCCTTACGCTGCGCCTCTTTGATGACCCAATACATGCGGTTGGAAGCTTCACTTTTCAAAGCCCGCAATAGGTTAAGTTCACCGGCCAGGTAATATTCCCTGGCCATCACCAGGGCCCGCTTGAAATGCCGGTGCAGCTCGATTGACATTTTACCCCTGCTATATTCAACCACAGGGAAAGGACCAATATGGGCGGATTTGTCCTTTTTTCCAGTGATGGCAAAATAATTTTCCTTGGTCAGGTAAAGGGTCTTTTTGGTGAGGCTCTCTCCTATCCGGCGGGCATGACTGGGAGCATTCAGCATCGCATTTTGCTCGGAACTATCGGTCAGGTTCTTATAGGGGATATTATACACCATCCGGTTCGGATCCATGGCGTGGTTGATGGCCATGATCTCATGGTAGATACGCATTTCGGCCAGTTTGAAGGTTTCCTTTGCATTTACTAGCAGATTAGGCTTTATTACAGGCAGAGAGCTGTGATGTACTTTGCTAAAGGATAACCTGTTTCCTTGAAAACCAAAGGTCAACTGAATATTCTTATTCTGTGCATTGAGAGTAGCCATAAAATAAATAAAACGGCAAAGGTAAGCTTTAAGGGACATATGAAATCATTATGTCCTTTATTTAACTGGGAAGATGTCAATTAATAAAAAATAAAAACTAATACAATTGTCCCCTTATTCCAGCTAATACCGTTGTCTCTTTATTAATACGATAGTCCCTTATTCTTAATACCACTGTCCCTTTAAAGTACTTTAAACTAATACCGCTGTCCCTTTATTCTATTGTAAAGAGTTGTAAACAAACAAGTTACATAGCCTTTAATAAGATTATATAATAAATAGTTAAATTGATTCCAAACACTAAACCAAACGCTAAAACAAGGAGAAAAATCTCTTCCCCAAATCGATTTTTCACTTTTTCCAATGGCCTACACACCTCACCCCAACAAATAAAAAAAAAGGAAAACTGAATCTTCTTCTCCATTCTGAACTTTCCCCCTCCATTCGGCTGGCAAAACCCCGCAAACCCAAAACCCGGCTTCGCTCGTTCGCTCAGTCCAGACATTTGCCAGCCATTCGGTGCGGGCTTCTGGCAGGCTCCTGCTGCTCCGTCTCCCGCAAGGCCCGTGCGCCCCCGGAGCTCGGCCAGCTTTCGATTTAAGGGAAGAAAATAAAAAATGGTTAGAGGGATGGCAAGCGGGGCCTGTGGGCCCCAGAAACCCCCTCTGAGAGGAGATCTCTGCTGCGGGGTAGTGGGGGGGATCAAAACGGGAGATGCTCGCTCAGAGCGCCTTGAGAGGGTTTGTGTGGATTTGGCTTATTTAACATAATAAAACTTATCTAACTCTCCAGATTGCGATATTCGGGCGCAGGGACGGATTCGCTTCAGATACACGATTCTCAGGGCCTTTAAATTGTACTTTTCGAAGACATCTCTTGTGAAATTTTCAAAAGAGTTTCAGGGCACCCAGCAGCAGAGAAAGGGCAACAAACATGACACCCATCATCCAGCGGGTGTTTACGGCCTGGTCCCTGATCATCTTCTCTACCTGTCCGAAGCGTTCTCTGGTGGTTTCTTCCATCTGTTCGAACCGTTTGTCTACCTGCTGGAAACGCTGTTCAAAGCGCTGCTCCAGGTGCCGGATATCTTCTCTGGTAGCCTTTTGCAACTGCTCAATATCCTGTTTGGTAGCCAGCTGTTCTGTGATCTCGGCCAGGATCTGGGCCTGCTCTTCGGCCGTGGCAGGTTGCATGCCGGCTTTGATGAGCCGTTTGGAGATGGTAAGGGTATTCATCTTTGAGCTATGAACTTGTTAGCAAAGGTGGCAAAGAGCGGCGGGCTTTGCAAGTGAATCACTGGGGCGTTATTGCTAAGATTGCCCAGGCTATGAACCTCAATAAGAAGGTTTATATAAGGCCCATAAATGCAGTGCGGGAAAACAGTAAAAGAGAACTTAGCAAGTTGGATGACCCTGTGGTTTGCTCCATTCCTGGAACGAAGCGCTGAGGGGTGTGTCCGAAGGAACGCCAGCCGCTATTGTGTGGCTCGTGACGAAGCAGAACTTAGGAATTTTGAAAGAGATTGAATTTCTTTTTGTAAACACCAACCAGGTACCCGGCAAAATCTCCTCCTGGGGACTTACCCCGAACCCCGCCAAAGGTGTGCCCTCCGGTCGTGGCCTCCAGACACGTAAGAACTCAATCATACCAGTAAAGTTCGGTTTTCTTCCTGACACTGGAAGCCCCCTGGGTGTCCAACACACCAAAGGATGCTTCATCTGCTCTCTTGCAAATTATGGAATTAAAAATGAGTGATTTCAAGTCTTACATCGATCAGAGATTCACTTCCATCCAATGGATGATCGGCATAGCATTTACAGTGCTGGGTATCCTGATGGTAATACTGAAACTCTTCTGAAGAATTTAGGGGCTTCGGCCCCTTTTTTATTTGTTGAGTCTAGACTCGAAATTTTTTTGGAAATACCATAGACCTGCAAAAAAATTATGGCCTGGCATTGGCTTTCCTTACCATACTCATGGCCATTTTCAATTTTCTGAAACCGGGGGCCTGGTTCCCCCTTTTTCACTGCCCTTTCTCCAGTCCCAGGGTGCTACCGGGTTTGATTGCTGCCATAATCCTCTACCCTTCTGGCGTGCTTCGGATTCCAGTGCAGCGGCTTTGATGTCGTCGGAGTACTGTTTATAATGCCAGGCATAGCCGGCAGCAAGTAACTCATAATCAAGGCTTTTTCCATTCACTGTAACCACAGCGATCAGCCGGCCATAACGGTCTGTGTCGATTACTTCCACCGACACATATTCCCCAGAAACCAGGCCGTTGGTAAACTCCCTTGCTTCCTTGCCATACTTCTGTTTCTGTTCCGGACAATCGACGTGTGCAAGTCTGACGCGAATTTCCTTTCCGCCATTTCCCCCCTCCAGGATCGCAAAGGTGTCCCCGTCAAACACCCGATTCACTTTTGCACGTCGTGAGCCATCCTGCCCCAAAATGATGTGCGATACCCCTGTCAGAATCAGCACCATGTAAAGACCAGACAATTTCATATTCATTCCCTCAGACTTATTTTTAATAAGCAATCGGGAGATGATCCTGGATAATCTTCCAATCGGTTTGTAACCCGTACGGGGAGTTCTTTGTATTCGATGATCAGGGGAAGAATGTCAGGGTCAGACTGGAAGAAAGCAAGGCGGTGCCGATGAAGGCAAAAGCCATCAACCTCTATTCCCCGACAGAGACGAAACAAAATTCTGAGCAGTTGATCAAGGAATGCAAGGCCCTGAATTGAATCGGAATAGTTTTTTAAATTCACATAATGCAAAATCAATACAAATTTTTTTCCAAAGGGGCAGAATCACCAGTAGAATCTGCAAGTAAAATTTTCTGAAAAAAACAAGCCCGACCCCGGAAAATCGGTCATGCCGTAAGAACTCAATCATACCAGTAAAGTTCGGTTTTCTTCCTGACACTGGAAGCCCCCCTGGGTGTCCAACACACCAAGATAGAACCTGAAAAAACCACCCTGTTTCGGTTTCCTACGGACTACCTCCGATTTTTTCAATCTCCATCTTGCCATTAGTCTGAAAGAACCACTGACCGTTAACCGGAAATTACTGATATGATCAATTGTTTCACGTAAATTTGTAGTATTATGGATTTTGAATTTCGTAAATTGGAGAAAGATGCAGGCAAGGATGCTTCGTCTGCTCTGTTGCAAATTATGGAGTTGAAAATGAGTGATTTCAAGTCTTACATCGATCAAAGGTTTGAACAGGTTGATCAGAGGTTTGAGCAAGCTGACAAGCATTTCACTACCATTCAATGGATGATTGGTCTTAGTGTTACATTCCTTGCCATACTCATGACCATTTTCAACTTCCTGAAACTGGGGGCCTAGCTCCCCCCTTCACCTTTTGGTCAGAACGATTTTCTCACCACCATACCACGATAGAGGATCATGAGGACTTCTGTGCTGTCATCCCTGGCGCGGGCGGCGGACCTTCTCATTCAATATGATGTTTTGTTCAACGCGAAAATTCAAACTCGTTCCTTTGCCGAGATTCAATGCCATTTCCCCCACCGGACCTGCTCCGTAAATCAAACGTTGGGGATCACGTGAGGGTATGATACCCTTGATCGTTTGTTTTTTCACCACCGCGGCCGCGCCCAGAAAAAACACCAGCTTGCCGTCAAAATCCAGCAGCCTGAACTTTGCCCCAAACCTGAGGGGAATTCTTTCAATTCGAACCCCCTTGTATTTTTGCTGGTGAAAGGCCGCCGCGGTTTCCACAAAGAGACGAGGGTAGCCTTACCAGAAAATCGGACAGTTTAAAAATGAACAAATTTAGTACCTTAAACTGAAATAATGCAAAATCTATTAGACGAACTAACCAATGCACTCAAAGAGGATCAAAGACTTATAGTGGATGGGAGGCTGGTAAAAAACAAGATTGTAGAGCTTGGTCTGGCATTGGATGAAGGCCTTATTAAGTTGCTACTAAAAAGCCCCTCAATTAAAAAGCATTTCTTGCGTGAAGTGAAGGGTGCACTGGTATTTGATAAGATAGAATTTCAAAAATTTGTTTCCAATAAAGAATTTCTGCCAGACAGCTATACGGCGTTCAAAAACAAGATTGGATTAACAGCTAATAGAGAATACCTCACGGAAGCCAAGGAAGTCGTATTAGCATGGCCTTACAAGGACTGCGTACTGGAAGGAGGACAGACGAGAGAGGATGAGAAACGGAAAGAGATTTTCTGGAATACCACCCTGGCACCGGATGAAATAGACCGACTTTTATCTCCTAAAGTGTTCACTAACTTCAAACGATTTGATAAGAAAGGAAAATATGATGTTGACAACATCACCATTAAAGACAACCTCATCATTAAAGGCAACAATCTATTAGCGCTGGAATCATTGAAGAAAATATATGCAGGGGAAATAAAACTCATCTATATAGACCCCCCATACAATACCGGCGGAGACAGTTTTCAGTATAATGACAGCTTCAACCATTCGGCATGGCTAACATTCATGAAAAACCGCCTGGAAGTTGCAAAAGAATTACTTGCACCCGGGGGATCTATTTGGATTAACATTGATGATAACGAGCTTGCCTACCTCATTGTTCTTTTGGATGAATTATTCGGTCGCTCTAATATGCTCAGTATCGTATCTATTAAAAGGAGTGCCCCTACTGGCCATAAGGCCATCAATCCAGCACCAATTTCTGTTTCAGATTTTCTTGTAGGTTATGCCAAGAATAAACCGCTCTGGAATTACAAGATTACCTACACAAAGCGTGAGTACGATAGGGCATACAATCGCTTTATTGAAAACTATGATGAAGACTATTCAAAGTGGTCCTCCATAACGGTAAAAGAAGCATTGTCTCGGCTCAATCTTGAATCGATTGAAGATCTAATTACTAAACACCCGGAACGGATAATAAGGTTTGCGGAGCCAAACTATAAAGGTGTCGGCAAAGAGACACGATCATTGATTGATAAATCAAAGAAGGACACCGACAAGGTATTCAAACAAACCCGTGAAGACCATGCGGATATATACTTGAAAAGCGGCCAGCGTATCTTGTTTTATAAGGATAAACTGAAAGAAATTGGCGGTAAATTGGTAACAGCAGAGCCACTTACCAACTTTTGGTCGGACATCCCTTTTCAGGGCATAGCCAAAGAGGGCAGGGTAACTCTTTTGAAAGGCAAGAAACCCGAATATTTATTGAAGCGCATCATCGAATTCTCGACTGACCCAGGGGATATTGTTCTTGACTTCTTTGTGGGCAGTGGCTCTACTCCCGCAGTTGCCTTGAAACTAAACCGACAGTTTATTGGCATTGAGCAACTCGATTACGGTAATAACTCAGCTGAGCAGCGCCTAATCAATTGTATAAAAGGGGACAGTTCTGGAATTTCCAAATTAGTTGGTTACAAAGGGGATGGCAACTTTGTATCATTTGAACTTAAAACCCTCAACCAAATGTATGTGGAAGCCATCACCCAATCATCAAAAACTGAGGTCATTGTTAAGATTTTTAAAAAGCTCAAAGAGGCTGGTGATCTTCGCTTTGAAGTCAACCTTCAGTCCTTTGATTTGGAACAATTCCAATCATTCCCACTTAAAAAACAAAAAGAAATTCTATTGGAGTGTCTCGATTTGAATAGTCTTTATTTGAATCATTCTGAAATTGATGATACAAGCTATCAAGTTTCGGAAGAAGACAAGAAACTCAACGCCATCTTTTATAATCTAAATTTTTAGTAATGTCCTACTACAAAACCAACGCACTATATGAAGCATTACAATCCGCAGGTGCGTCTCATTTCAAATTTGTAGTAGGAGATGCTTGGCAGCTTGTTTATGGCGACAATCAGTGCAATCCCTTACTATTGGTTTTTGCCAAAGGTGTTCCATCCGAACAACTCAATTCTCAACTTCCCGATGAGGATTTGGAAGCCGCTAAACTTTTCCGGCATTGTTCTGAAAAGACACGGCTACCTCTTGCAGTTGTCAAATTCCCCGTTGATACGGAAGAAGTAAAAGAAGTTCGCTTTACAACCGGAACAGAATTTGAAACCATTTCTATGCAGGATTTATCTGCCCGCTATGGTAGATATGGATTACCAGTCAGCGACACTGCAACAGACAAATACCTTAACGATAAGACATCAAGTGCCTACCATAATTGGCAGCGTCAAAGTTTGGGCAGGGAACCTACAGTATCAGATATCGACCTTTGGAAACTGGATAATGATGGCAATCCGCAAATTATCCTCGAATTAAAACGTTCTTTCATCTCCCTTGAGAAATGGGAACCCTTTAGAGATGATTATAGGAACTTCTGTCTCATTTCTAATTTATGCAACGCTGCAGGGATTAGCTTCCTGATTACTTACAACATCATGGTCAAAGAGCCACAATTCAAGGATGACCCGGCCCAAATTGCCCTATTTGACATTGACTTCTCAAAAACCCCACCAATCACAAAAAGAAGCATTGTAACTTTTGAAGAGTTTCTCAATATTTAGCCCATGTCTCAACAACTCCACGATATATTATCTGCTTTAAAGCTGGCTATCGGTCAGGATTTGTTTGTTAAAAAGGTACCGCAATTTATCTATGGAAACCTCCAGGAAAGTTATGGCCGGAGAGATTACCAACAAGAAGCATTTGGGCGCTTTGCTTTCTATTGGGAAGATTATCAGAATAAGCCAGAGGGAGCGCCCATTCAGTTGCTCTGCCACATGGCTACAGGTAGTGGTAAAACCCTCATCATGGCCGGGTTGATGTTATACCTGTATCAGCAGGGGTACCGCAACTTCCTGTTTTTTGTGAACAGCACCAACATCATTGACAAAACCCGAGACAATTTTCTCAACCCTTATTCCAGCAAGTACCTGTTTGCCGATACCGTTCAAATCGGTGACAAGCAGATCCGGATCAAGGAAGTAGATAATTTTTCGGCGGCTAACCAGAATAACATCAATATTGTTTTCTCTACTATTCAGGCGTTGCACATGAGGCTCAACACACCGAAGGAAAATACTATCACTACTGAAGATTTTGAGGACAAAAGAATTGTCCTCATTTCAGATGAAGCCCATCACATCAGTGCTGAAACCAAGCTTAGGAATGATTTGACTCAGACTGAGCTATTTGAAAAAGCGAGCTGGGAGCAAACAGTAACAAAAATATTTAATGCCAATCGTGAAAATATTCTTTTGGAATTCACCGCCACTGTGGACTTACTACATCCTGAAATTGAGCGAAAATATCGGGATAAAATTATTTTTGATTATCCTCTTAGAGAGTTCCGGAAAGACGGTTATTCCAAAGAGGTAAAAGTCTTTCAAGCCGACCTGAATGATTTTGAACGGGCATTGCAGGCCGTTATCCTTAGTCAATTCAGGTTAAAGGTATTTGCAAAGCATGGGCAGTTGATCAAGACGGTTATTTTGTTTAAATCCCGTATCATTAAAGAAAGTGAGAAGTTCTATGAGGAATTTATTCAAAGATTGAAAAACCTCACAGCAAGGGATCTGGAAAAGATAAAGAACAACCCCAACCTTGATCCTGTTCTTCAAAACACCTTTCAATTCTTTGAAAAAAACAGCATTACCCTTTCTAACCTTGCTGCCGAATTAAAAGAGGACTTTTCAGGGGATAAATGTATTTCCGTCAACAGCCAAAGCGAAAGTGAAGAAAAGCAAATAGCCATTAACTCACTGGAAGATAAGAATAACGAATACCGAGCAGTTTTTGTCGTGGACAAATTGAATGAAGGATGGGACGTGTTGAATCTCTTTGATATTGTCCGTCTATACAATACCCGTGATGCCAAAGCGGGCAAGGTGGGAAAAACAACCATGTCTGAAGCACAACTAATTGGTAGGGGAGCAAGGTATTGTCCTTTTCAAATCTCCATCGATCAACCACGATATCAACGCAAATATGACGTTAGGGATGAAGAAGAAGAACATGAAGTCAAAATCTGCGAGGAACTTTATTACCACAGCGCCTACAATCCACGTTACATTGACGAGTTGCATACAGCTCTTGAAGAAATAGGTATTAAAGCCAAAGATGTAAGGCAGAGACAACTCAAATTGAAATTAAATTTTCAGAATACCCCTTTTTACAAGACTGGTTATGTGTTCATCAATGTGCAGAAGAAATACAACCGCGAGGATATTTTCGGTATCCCCGGAAGTTTTGTTGACGCCACCCACAAAATCCCGCTTGCTACTGGATTCACTAAAGCATCAATAGCGTTCGAGGAACAAGATAAGAGTTATATCAAAAAGGAACAGAAAGACTATCAGATACAGGATTTTGGGCAGCCGGTGATTCGAAAAGCATTGAATAAGCTTGAATTTTATCGCTTTTCAAATCTCAGGGAGCACTTGCCAAACCTGGAATCCATCACTCAATTCATTGTCGATAATAACTATTTGGGTAGCGTAAAGGTGGAAGTAGAGGGATCGGAAGAAACAGTAAACAATTTGACCCAGGAAAATAAGCTGGAGATAACTGTGAAGGTGTTAGAAAAACTTGCAACAACCTTGCAGTCAGAGAAGGTGGAGTACAAGGGAACCAAAGAATCCCAGCTGGCTCATCATGAAGCTGGAGGATGAGCCTTCCAGACCAGGCCGCAGACAAAAGCCAAAAACCAAAGGCAGACCAGCCGCCCCTCACAAGCCAGAGTCTGGATGAAACAAACAAAATCAAACGGAAGATCTCTGAGTCTCTAGACTACCTTATCAGAGATCTCAAAGAACAATCCATGGAAAAAAGCGGATCTCTCTCATCATAGACAAACCCGCCTTTATACAATTTGAATTGTCAGTGAAAAACCTGGCCAGGTTCCGGTAATGTTTGTCAGAGTTCATACACCCCTGAAGACTACCGGGGGCAGCAACAAAGGTTCATCGGCCACCCTGCTGGGTTACCTGTCAAAAGAGGACAAGGACAAAACCATAATTGAACGCACAGGATTTTTCACACAATCAGAGAAGCTGCTTACCGAGAGCAGAGCCACGGCCATCATTGATGGCAACAATAAAAATCTAGGAACCAGTGATTATAAATTCTATATGGTTTCGATCAGCCCCCGGCGAGAAGGAACAACACCACCTTTCAGGCGGCAAAACCGTCAGTGAAATGAACCATCAAGAGCGCAAGGCATTTGAAGCTCAACTCATGCAATATACTCATCGTGCCATGGATGAATATGCCAGGATCCTAACAGAAATTTCAGGAGGCTTTTGTAATTTTAACCAAAATCAGTTTATAATGCGATTTTGGATTTTTTGTCTCCTCCTATATTTGCCAACTCACTTGGTGGGTCAGGAAAGTGCTGAAGAAGGTGATCCTACTATCAGTGCAGCATACCTGGAGATTGGTGGCAACGGGGGTGGATATTCTTTCAATTACGATCGTATTTTTTACAGCAAAGGCAATTCACTACTTGCCTATAGGATTGGTCTATCTTTTTTCCCGGGGAACGCACAACAGGGAAATAAAATAGGGGTTCTTGTTCCTATTGAGCTGAATTATTTAAACGGCCGATCTCCATGGAAGATGGAGGTTGGGCTTGGATATTCTCCAAACACCATTTATAACAGAACTTCTAAAGGGAACCTTGAATTCGGAGTTGATCATCTATTATTCGCAAGGTTTGGTTATAGATACCAAAAACCCACTAAAGGCTTCCTATTCAGAATAGCATTCACTCCGGCCCAATGGCCCAACGGAAGTTTGTCCAGGTTCCACACAAACGTGGTCGGCAGGAGTATCCGGTTACCCTATTTGTTCTTACAATTGGAATATTACCAGGAATGGTGTTCCACTACCAGGAATTGTTAATAATATTGGTTCAAGCTTCACCTATACTTTTGGCCAATTTCAAGATGATGTGGTCGTCTCTTGTGCTATAACCGGTGGACTTTTACCTTACCCTTGCTTTGGTGGCGATGTTGATACGCATAATGTAAAAGTTACCTTGAAGAATCCGGGGCCAATTTCCGGCCCCACACCAATTTGTAACGGACAGACTAGAACTTACTTTGTTCCTCTGTTTCAAAATGGTGCTGAGGACTGCGAGTTTCATCACCAATATCTATGGACCGTTCCCTCGGGTTGGCTAGTTAACGGTCAGGCCAGCTATCAGGGAACCAACGTGGTCTCGATAAAGGCACCGAACACAGGATCTGGATCTGGAACAATTAAGGTTAAAGGTGTTTTGCACCAAGCAGGTGATACACCTGAAGCTAGTTTATCGGTTACTTTGGATGTACCCTCTGCTTCCTCAGTAAGCATATCCGGCCCGGTAGCCCCATGTGCAGGTTCATCCAACACCTATACAGCTAATGCTCCTGGCAATCCATCCGACTATTCCTATACCTGGACTTATCCCAGTGGGTGGGTTAAGCTTTGGCAGATCCAAAATCAAATAAGATTGCGAACTCCCTCGTCCGGTGGATGGGGCAGTTTGGATGTAAATCTCTCCAACGCCTGTGGAAGCTCTGGCTTTTCTGGAATAACAGTTTTTCCAACATCATGCGGTTACTTCTCTGTTTATCCGAATCCTGCTAGTGACTTTATCCAGATTGAATATATTTCTGAAGAATTAAAGTCCCAAGTCCAATTAGAAGAATACTCGGCAGAACTGTTTGACAAGAACGGGGAAGCTAAAAGATCTGTAAAAACATCAAAGAAACAATTGCGCCTGAACATAGCAAATTTACCAAGGGGACTGTACTATTTGAAGATCAACCTGGGAAAGAAACTGGAAAATTTTAGAATCTTGATCGAATAGAAGTCTGACTACTCGCAATGGACAATCATTAACGCTAAAATAACGTTACCAAATCAAGGGCCCATTAAATGTTTTAACTTAATGGGCTTTTTTGATGAGCGCACATGAAGTTATTGAAACTTTTATTTTTGATCCCAATCTCATTTTGTTATGCACAGAAGGAGGCTAATGTCTGGTATTTCGGAAACCAGGCCGGGTTGGATTTTAATGTTGATCCTCCAAAGACATTACTTGACGGTACTTTGGTCTCGAACGAAGCATCTGCAATAATATCCAACCAGGAGGGTGAGCTAATATTCTACACCAACGGAGAAACAGTGTGGAACAAAAATCATAATGTTATGTCGAATGGCTCAGATTTAGGCGGAAACAATTCAGCCCAACAAGGAGCCATCATAGTCCCCAAGCCACGCAGCAACAATCTTTACTACATTTTCACCACTGAGGCTTTTGAAGGAGGGTCCGACAACGGATTAATGTACTCATTGGTAGATATCAATCTCAATAATGGAGATGGTGAAATTATACAGAAGAACGTCCAGCTACACACCCCAAGTTCCGAGAGTTTAGATGCCGTAGGCTCCTGTCGGCAGGGTGAAAGTGATTTCTATTGGGTGGTTGCCGGCAAAAAAGACGAAAGCGATGCATTGTTTGCGTATCAAATAGATCAAAATGGGGTAAATCCCAATCCGGTTGTTTCTATCTTTCAGAATAGAGGTGAGGTGAATTATTTGAAGTTTTCACCTTCAGCCAATAAGGTTGCCTTTGTAGACAGGGACTTTCGAAGCGATGCGGAGCAGGCTATGCTAGTTATAGGAGATTTTGACTTTGAAACAGGCATGATCTCTAATTTCAAGTATATCGATATCCAACCTAATTTCGTCTTTAATCAACTTGAGTTCTCAGGTGATGGCAGCTTCCTGTATGTGACCAGCGGGGGAAGTATTCTACAATTTAATGTGTCATCCGAGGTGGGTATTCCATCTTCATCGGTCGAGGTAGTTGATCCAATCCTTGGGGATCTACAATTGGCTCCTGATGGTAAGATATATGTAGTAACAGGATTCGGTGAGTTCTTATCCGTCATCGAGGACCCTAACCAACTGGGGCTTGCTGGAAACTTCAAAGCGGATGCAATATTTCTGGGTGGACTGACCGTGAATCTCGGGCTGCCGAAATTTGTCTCAAGCTTTTTATACAATGGGATAACAGTCAATGCCGGAGCCGATACCACAATATGTTCGGATCAATCGATTATCCTGGGAGCAACTCCTCAGGAGGGGATATCTTATCAATGGGATCCAGCGGATTATTTAAGCGACTCTCAATCAGCTCAGCCAACATTTCAATTCAATAACTTAACAGGTGAAAATCAAGAGTTCCATTTTTTCGCAACCGCCTTCAACCAGTTTTGTAGTAAGCAGGATTCTGTAACCATAGTAGTTTATCCCGGGCAAGAGAATTCAATAAGTGGAAGTAGATCGGTATGCCCAGGCGTGGAGGAAGTTGGTTACTGGCTTAACCCAACAACAGGGTTTAATTACGAATGGGCTGTGAGTGGCGGAGAGATAGCTGGAGAAGAGACTGGTCACGTCATAAAAATTAATTGGGGACCGACCAATCCCGATGCATACGTTCAAGTCATAACCGCAAATGAATTTGGTTGTCCTCAAGATAGCATTCACTTCGATGTTCGTATAAATGTTGTTTTAGAGACAGAAACTCCCAGGGGCAAAGAGGAAGTATGCTCTAATTTGGCAAGCAACACTAACTATTCGATAACAAACACAAACGGGTCAATCTATCACTGGGGTGTAGATAGAGGTCAAATCTTAACCGGGCAGGGCACAAACGAAGTGGTGGTTGACTGGGAAGGATTGGGAAAAAAGAAGATTTGGGTCCAGGAAGAAAGCATAACGATAGATACAGTGTGCCATGGTGTATCGGATACCTTAGAAATCTTGGTTTTCCTGGATTCAACTGAGATCAATATAGACTACGTGAGTATTGATGGAGATTTTGTAGACATCATATGGGACTATAAAAACGTTGAAGGTTTATCGGATGAAATAGAAGTTCTCAGGAGCACCGCAAACGTCGATGACTGGCAAGTTGTGGCGACAATTCCTAAGGAATCTACATCCTTCCGGGATAATCCAGCCACCGATCAGGAGGCGATTATTGAATACAGGATTCAAGGCACTAGCTCTTGTGAACAAGAAATTCGTTCCACCCCCCACAATACTATTTTACTTGATGGTGAAAAAGATGAGGAGGAGAATAGTATCTATTTGGAGTGGAATCCATACAAAAATTGGCGCCATGGAGTAAAGTACTATGAGATTTGGAGAAACCTGGATGATCAAGTTGATAACAAGAAAATTAAATCAACTGGTCCAGATGTTACCGCATTATCCTTGAGCAACGCCCTGGATGGTTTTGTTCATCGGTTTCGAATCAAAGCCGTTGAAGAGTTAACCAATCATGCCTCGTGGTCAAATGAAGCAGTCATTTCCTTCGATCATGAGATAATGATCCCGAATGTCATTACTCCCAATGGCGATGACATAAATGACACGTTTGAAATACAAGATTTGGAGGCTTATGAAGAAAACTTGTTGAAAATCTTCAACCGTTATGGTGACCTGGTTTTTACCCAGAGGAATTATCGAAGTGGTTGGAGCGGGGCTGGCCTGTCTCCAGGGGTCTACTACTATGAATTTCTGCTCGACTTACAACAGAGACTTCATGGTTGGCTTCAAATCATAAGATGATTTTTGGTTATAATAATAAGTATCTCGGCTCAGAACACCTTAAACTTATTTATAAAAAACAAGTATGAATTAGTGGACTAAAAGTAGGTTTAATCAGGAATGAGCGGACAGCCAATGCCCGAAACCACAACCAGCTTCACGGTCCAGCTGCTGCTGGCGGACAGCCCTGACCAGGTCAGGGCTCCTATGCGCCAAAAGATGCTGTCTGCCTTCAGATCAAAGACCATGTCGCGGGCCGGTTCGATAATGCGCTTTTTTACCTGGTAGTGGCTGAGCTCGGGATGCTCCGACCAAAAATTTGCGATCATCCCGGCTGCTAGGGCAGCCGAGTTGGAAGTTCCGGCGCTGTACAGATTGCCATAGAAGAGCCACCCGGGAACAACAATATCAAGGCTGCGGCCATCGTATGAAATGTCATGGAAGTGCGACAAAAGCCCCGGCAAAATCGCCCCGACCTGGATCACGGTCGGATGATTGGTCACCGTGTTGTAATGGGCTTTTTCCAGGCTTGTTTGGGTTCCCTGATTTTTGTTTCCTGCCGCTCCTACAACCAGCACCCCCCCTCCCAGGCGTATTGCAAGGCTGGGGCAACTCCGGTTCATACCACAATCTAAAATACTCATCTATCAAATCGGGTATCGTAATAAAAATCGTATCCATAACGATCATCGACATAACCGTTGCCATCATCGTCTATCCCGTTCCCGTAAATTTCATCCTCGTTTTCCCAACGGCGACCGTCAAGATCACGATGATACTTTATCACTAATTCACCTAATTCACCGTCATCATCTCGTTCCCGGTATTCAAATCCCTGCCCCAGTCCGGTATCGACAATGGCAACAATCATCTCCTCGCTGCCGTAGTACTTTCTCTCAAAAGCATACTTCAATCCTATGTCCCGCCCTGTCAGGTTGCTGTCCAGCGAGCAGAACTCTGGCTTGAATCGCTCGTCGTAGTAATACGCCCCGTGCCTTCCCCGGATCAAGATCATAAGAGGCAACCGATTTTCCCGACGTGCGTGCCCTGGGCCCCTAGCTAATCCACGCTATTGGAAACAGTATGCGCGTAAATTGCGTATCGCACAGCGTTCCTGGCCCGTAAACGGAAACAGAGCAGCAACTACCAAAAGCAAAAGCAGGTGATAGCCCGCCTTTATCAGAAACTACGCCGCACCCGCACAGATTTCCAACACAAGCTCTCCACCGGGCTGATCACAGAACATCAGCTCATCGCCATCGAGGATCTGCGCATCAACAATATGAGGGGTTCGGCTAAAGGATTCTGTCGAAAAACCGGGAATAAATGTTGCTGCCAAAGCCGGGTTGAACAGGGCCTTGCTCGATGTTTCTATCGGAGCGTTTTTCAACAAACTGGAGTATAAAGCTGCCCTGGTACGGACGTGAGTTGGTCCGTGTAGATCCTGCCTACACCAGCCAGCAGTGCCACCGCTGCGAACATGTGGAGAGCGCCAATCGAAAAGGCTCACGCTTTGCCTGTAACAGGTGCGGGCTTAGCGAGGATGCCGATGTGAATGCGGCGAAAAATATCCTGGCCAGGGCAATGGCCGGGGGGTTGTGGACCAGAATCGGAAAAAGTGGCTCAGAGCGCCTTGAAATAGCCCGGAGGGGGGCAGTTCTTTCTAAATCAGAACAGTTTCAGGGCACCCAGCAGCAGAGAAAGGGCAACAAACATAGTGACCCTGAGTTGACAGGCAGGAAATCATGTTTATTCATGGTAACTCTTGCCCTGTTCCTTTTGCCTGCACCTGTCTTCTGAAGGCACCAATCACATACCCGACAGGGTTTCGGGCTTCACTGGCCTTTCGCAGAATTTTCTGAATTTCGTGGAACTCTATTTTTTCCGCTTTCGCAAGCAATTCACGATGGGGTTTCCAGGTGTGACTATCGGTGTCCAGGGCGCGGTTCAGAATGTCCAGGAACTCTCTTGAAACATCCCACCGAAGGGATGTTTTTTTCTTTACAGAGTCGTCAAATTCGGGGCGGTAATGGACCCTGAATTTTATGTGCGTGAACGCTCTTCCGGTCTTGACCGGTTCGTAGGTGAACCAGTAAGGAGCCTTGCTTTTCTCAAGTTCCTTTTGGGGAGGGTCAATGACTTTTTTAATGAAATCTTTTGTCAGAGCATATCTATTTTCCAACATGAACATTTGACGGAGCTTGTCCAGGCTGTAGGTAATGGATGGCATTTTGTTTTTACTGATCAGCTCGTAAAACCGCATTGTGTACTGGCTGCGAAAATTAAAAGCAACTTGCAATTCATACTGGGTATAACCTCTGGAAAAATCCAGTAAAGCAGAATAAATTGTTGAATGAATAAGGAACTTGACCATTCCTGAACGATCTACAATTTTTGGCATTTCTATAATGGAGAAAATTTCCAATCCTTCCGAGGTGTCTTCAATTTTCCTTGCCTCCAATTTTCTAAATGCATTTTTGACTCGCGTATAGTGTTCGTCTTCACTTTCAGAGCGCAAGAACATTGACACGGGCATAGTAATCCATTTGTGATTGAACAAGTCTGGTTCGATGGTGATCCCCTGCCCAATTGGCTGCCCTTTCAATTCCGCCTGGATTAACTCTACGATTCGGTATAAAATCCGTTTTTCGTATACGGAAAAATCATACCGGGCAGAGGTTACAATGTAACTCTGCGTGACCTCTTTCGGAGTTTCATTGATAGTGCGTCTGCCCATAATTGATGCAAGTATACAATAAATAAGGACTTTAGGTTATAAAAAACCTTTTTAACATCCAAAAAGTCCCAGTTCGTGTTATAAAACTTAAAGTAACTCATTGATCTAAAGACACTTACATCACTTTGTTCGAAACCGATAAACATATGATATATTATGTTTTAAGATAAACATGAAAAAGAAATCGTTAACTATCTGATTGCAAGCAGGTTAATAGTTTTCTTCCCCTGAACATTTATTACAGTTCAATTTGTGTTTTCAATGTTTATCCACATTTCTTTTCAGTTTTTTTTACAACCGGAAAAGAAATTCCAGCCGCACAAACAGCTAAAACATGGAGAAAAATCTCTTCCGAAAATCGATTTTTCACTTTTTCCTATTGGCCCCCCCCACAATCCCAATTTGGCCGGCTCCTGCCGCTCCGTCTCCCGCAAGGCCCGTACACACGGAGCCCCGGCCAGCTTTCGATTTAAGGGAAAAGAAATAAAAAATGGTTAGAGGGATGGCAGGCGGGGCCTGTGGGCCCCAGAAACCGCCCTCTGAGAGGAGATCTCTGCTGCGGGGTAGTTTGTTTACCAGAAGCGGGAGATACTCGCTCAGAGCGCCCCCAAATGGGCCGGATTTTTATTGAATCAGTTCCTCCAGAAAAAAAAAGGGGTGTTTCTCCTCTCTTGCCCTTTTTTTCTTCAATTTAGTAACTTTAGTTTGGGGCAACGCGTGAATTGTTCCCGGGCTCTGGGAACCGCTCAGCGGAAGGGAGCCTTCACAAAGGGCTCCCTTTTTTTGGTCACACGCCCCGCGCCCGTCGCCTTGTTCCTTTCAAGTTGCCTGGGCGCCTGGTCTGATATTAGCCAATGGGTTCCGGCAATGGATTTCAGAGCAATCCTCAAAAGCCTGGCTTTGGTCTGAAACCCTGCGGTTTACTCCATTGCCGGAACGAAGCGCCGGCATGTGCTCGAAGAGACATGGGCCGCACATGCGCGGCTTGACCAAGCTTCAGATTTTTTTGAGCATGGTTGTGAAGTGAAAGGGTGGCCAAAACTGCGGTATGCGTACCCATTGAATACCATCCAAACGCCCGGCCAGTTTTTCACTTAAAAGAGATCGGGATGGCCCGTAATCAGAACAGTTTCAGGGCAGCCAGCAGCAGAGAAAGGGCAACAAACATGACACCGATCATCCAGCGGGTGTTTACGGCCTGATCCCTGATCATCTTCTCCATCTGTTCGAAACGTTTGTCCATTTGCTGGAAACGCTGTTCGAAACGCTGTTCCAGACGCTCAATATCCTGTTTGGTAGCCAGCTGTTCTGTGATCTCTGCCAGGATCTGTGCCTGCTCTTCGGCCGTGGCAGGTTGCATGCCTGCTTTGATGAGCCGTTTGGAGATGGTAAGGGTATTCATCTTTGAGTTGTGAAGCCCTTGCAAAGGTGACAAAGAGCGGCGGGCTTTGCAAGTATGGAAGGGCTAACCCCACCAGTGGCGAGTTGAGCGGCTAGATACCTTGGCCAGTGTGCCAAAACGTAAGGCAGCGGCGCAGGCGTGGTGCAAGAACCCCACCGAATGTGAGCTCTACGTCCTTTCCTCATTCGTGGTTCCTGGAGCGGGTGAACGATTCGGTATCGGGCAGCCGCCCGGTATGTTCAAATTCCGGAAATTCATAATCATGTGGCAGCACAATGCCTTCTTCGCCCAGACTAGCCTGAAGTCTCCTGTCCGCCATCTCCTTCATTAATTCAGCGAAATTATCATGGGCGACTTTAGTCCGGGTATCCCTGGGAAGCTTCGATAATAGTCGTTCATAACGGCTTAACTCTTGTTTGATTTTACTGGCTCCCCCGACGGCATCCGAACCAATCATAAATTGTTCTGGGTATTTGGTAATGAGGCCAACCCACGTTTCCAGATCTTTGTAGATATAATCTTCCAGCACGACCCAGGAGAGGTCGATGTATATCTGATCCCCAAATTCTTTAAGCACCTCTTCTATCCAGTAGGGCAAATCATTGATGATGACCCTTCTACTGATTCCGGCGTGACACCAAATGAATTTTGTCTTGTATTCGGTATTTCCATCTTGCCACCGGCAGTATCGAAACAGCTCTACCAGTTCATCCAGATACAGCGGGTCCTTGATCTCGCTCGGGTTGCGTGATATGGGTGCTATGTTATGATGAATGCTTATTGGCAGGAAATACTCTCCTGCAAATCTGCCAACCCGGAATAGTGAAGGATGATTGGCCCGGGGTCTTTCGCCCGTGGTAAGGTTAGTAAGATCATCATGGCGTGACATCACCTCCCCTATGCCCTGCCAGATTCCTGGAAATGCCTTCACCCGCTTAACGATGAGATCCACCGCGCCAAGATCAGTGCCATCAAATCCGCATATAAAAGGATGTATTTTTTTTAATTCAGCAAGCTTGGTGGGACTATTGCTGTATTTCAATTTGAAATCAACTATGGCCGAAGCGACTTCAATATCCGAATCCCTGGCCCGATTCATCCTGGAGCTGCTGTCCAGATAGTATTTCGACCTCAAGAAAGGCTCATTTTCCGACCACTTCTTAATAAAGGGCATCCCGCATAAAAGAAGATGATCAACTTTGGATGTCTCCATTCCCAGCAGTAGCGCTTCAATGCGCCGACCTCTTTCTCCTACTGGTAGGGTGGCATAACGTCCGGTTTCGGCTAGCCCCCATTCTGTGCCCGGAAATTTACGGTCGGCATTCAAAAATTCTCCATTCTGCAAGAAATCGAGAAGATGAAAATGGCAATCTGAAAATTGAGCTACGTCTGTCTCTTTTTCGATACCATCCCCTTGGGAGAAAAGCTTCCCCGATACGAGAAGTACAATAATAACAACTGTTAGCAGCTTTTTCATCGATTTAAGATTTTTGTTTTGAGTTATCATACCGGCCATTGTATTTCCCTTCTAAACCTAATTCTTTTTTCAATTCATTGACGGTAAATTCTAAGATGCCACCCCATGGTTGCCTTTCCCTGATCAGCCAATAAATCTTATGTGTCCACTTGTATTTAAAGGTTCTTAAAGTGTCCAGTTCTGATGACCCCCCAGGAAGCCAACTGCCAGGTGTCTTTAAAATATCCTTTCTTGCTGATCTTGAAGTGTTCGGCGATGTCTTTCAGGATGGCTGACAGGGTGCCTATTTTCAGTGGGTTGTGATCGGGGATGGTGGATGTGATGGATGCCATTCTCGTCGGTAGTTAATCGGATGTGGCTGCCGGACTGGCGGGTGACTTCGTATCCTAAAGGCTTGAGTTTCTTGATCAGTTCTTTACCTGTTCGGTTGCTGAATCTCCATGGAGGGTCAGCCATAATTGCTCCATAAGAACAGTTCCTCACGTTTTCCACGAATTCCTGAGCAGCTTTTTTCATGTTTCTGATAGGCACTGCAATCCCCTGACGGCTGGCGCCATAGCGGAAACTGCGGCTGGTGCCTTGTTTCGGTTAATTTTAAAGTTAACCTGTTTACAAAGATATGGTTGAAACCACCCATATCAAAGTTAAGAAAAATCACCGGGGATTTCATTCCGGAACCCATGGGAGAAATCGCCTACCAGTGCGTTGTTTTCGTGCGTAAAAACGGGTTTGATCCCTATAACGTGAATGAGATCATTGTGGCTGAGGAATTCAAGAAACTCAAAGATCAATTCATTGGCTTTATCCGCAAACAGGAAGCAGACTACATAAAACCACTGGCCGACCATATGATAGAATCAAGACAAGCGATACTGAGCCAGACAGCCGTGTTACAGGAGCTTGTGGCACAGAACGGCGGTGATTCGTGAAGAGCAGGCCCCTGGAGGGGGGAGACAGTGGCTCCGGGCAGCTTGAAACGAGCGGTGATACAGAACAGATCATCAGAGAAAAAGAGGATCAACTGAATTTCATGAGGGACAGGATCGCGTCGAATAAAGGCTGTGTTCGAGAAGCTGGTCACCATGTGAAAATATTGTTAGATATTTATGATTATTTATGATTCTTAATCAATCTTATTAAGGGATGGATTTATTAATCTTTTATTAATATTTAATTATATTTATTTAACTTTATTATAATTTATTGATTAATATTATTGTTGTTAGACATTTATTAATATTAATTAATCATTAATATTGATGTTCATTATTTACTATTGTTAATCAATCGTGTCAATTATTACAGCATTAGTGAATCAGAAGGGTGGAGTGGGCAAAACAACCACTGCCCAAAACCTGGGAGCAGCTCTTGCCTATATCAAAAAACAAAAGACCTTGCTCGTTGATCTTGATCCAACCGGAAATCTTAGCCAGGCGTTTGGTATTTCCTCCCCACAGTACACTATCCTGGAAGCCTTGCTTCAGGTCGGCAAGGGGGTAAAACCCTATCACATCAGCGAGGATTTTCATCTGATTGCGGCAACTGAAACGCTATCCAGCCTGGAAAGGCGTCTGGATGATGATGAATTTTCCCATATAAAGTTCGAGGCAGGAGGGGAGTATTACGTTTTGAAACTGTTGCTTGAAGAGTTCGGTAAAAACTATGATCACATCATTGTGGATTGCCCCCCGTCACTGGCCTTGCTATCGGTCAATGCCCTGTGTGTTGCTGATCAAATACTGATTCCCATGGAAGCCCAAAAGTACAGTCTGAAATGCCTGGAGCTTGTGCTGGGTATAATGGCCAGGATCAAAAATAAAATGAATTCCAGGATTGAATTGGCGGGACTGTTTTTTACAAGGCACAGGCCGCAGACCATCCTGAAAAGCGATATATCCAGGCAAATACAGGAAGTGATCGGGGATAAGATGTATCACACTTATATACGTAATAATGTGGCCATCGAAGAAGCCACCCAATTCAATATGGACATTTTCTCTTACGATGCCTACCTGAGCAAAGAAACCGGAAAAAAAGTCCATAGCAACGGCGCAAAAGACTACGCGGCGTTACTTGAAGAATTTCTGGGCAATGAAATTGAACTTGAAGCCAGGCACATGAAAAATGAACTCTCTGCCGAAGAGAAGAGAAAGGCCGCAAATGCGGAACACAAAGAGCTGAAATCACTCAACGAAGAATTCAAAAAATTCCTTTCCGCCACCAAATAAATATCATCATGGCAAAAAAAGAATTCAGAGGTAATAAAATAACCGGTACAACCGCAACCCTGGCTGGGGATTATCTTGATGCACCAGGGCGGGATTCAAAGAAGGACAGGCCAAAATTAGAGAATACCAGACAGGATCAGGGCACCGGGGACAGGGGCGGGACCCCCGAAGCTTCACACAAGCCAGGAGGAGAAAATATCAGGCCTGTTCGAAAAACCTTCCTGGTGCATCCAGATAAGTGGGACAGGCTACTGGATTTCATTCATACAAAGAAGCTTACAGGAGAATACCGCTACTCCCAGGAAAAAGCACTCGACCAGGCATTGGATTTGCTCTTTGGCCAGGTGAGGAGAATACGGAAACGCCCGCAGGAAGTCCGTGACCTGGAAACCTATCGCAGCGAAAAAATCAAAGCCGCAGCCCTGAAAAAGAAAATCAGTTGACAGAGGAACCGTATAGAATACGGTAAGTTGCTTGTAATCAATAGATTAAACTATTCTTTTGAATTCATTATCAATTCCTTTACCTTTGAAGGTTGCTTTACAAACCAACAGGGACATAAAACCAACGAATTCACATGGTAAGAACGACAATAACTATCTCAGAAGGCACAAAGAGAAACATTGAAAACCTGAAAATAAAATCGGGCTACAAATCTTATGATGAACTCCTTTCGGACATGCAGAATTTTTATGCAACCAACGGCCTGAATCCCAAACATTATAACAATGATATGGTTGGCTCAGTTAATGCTGCCATCAAGAAATCCATCAAGGAAACCGACACCAAACTGCGTAAATATATTGGTTATGAATCCAAAGAAATCAAAGGGCTTCTGGGCCAAGACATAGATACACACTCGCTAAAAAACATTTACGAAAGTCTAACGGCCCTGGCCAGCTGGCTCATCATAAAGCTGGAGGATGAGCCTTCCAGACCAGCCGCCCCTCACAAGCCAGAGTCTGGATGAAACAAACAAGATCAAACGGAAGATCTCCGAGTCTCTAGACTACCTTATCAGAGATCTCAAAGAACAATCCATGGAAAAAAGCGGATCTCTAATCATAGACAAACCCGCCTTTATACAATTTGAATTGTCAGTGAAAAACCTGGCCAGGTTCCGGTAATGTTTGTCAGAGTTCATACACCCCTGAAGACTACCGGGGGCAGCAACAAAGGTTCATCGGCCACCCTGCTGGGTTACCTGTCAAAAGAGGACAAGGACAAAACCATAATTGAACGCACAGGATTTTTCACACAATCAGAGAAGCTGCTTACCGAGAGCAGAGCCACGGCCATCATTGATGGCAACAATAAAAATCTGGGAACCAGTGATTATAAATTCTATATGATTTCGATCAGCCCCAGCGAGAAGGAACAACAACACCTTTCAGGCGGCAAAACCGTCAGTGAAATGAACCATCAAGAGCGTAAGGCATTTGAAGCTCAACTCATGCAATATACTCATCGTGCCATGGATGAATATGCCAGATCTTTCAACAAAAACATTGGTGGACCCCACCTGGTATATGTGGCAAAAGTTGAACACAACCGCACCTACAAGGGGACAGATCACCAGGTAATCTCGGGATATAAAAAATCCGGCGAGCAAAAACAGGGCATGCAATCCCATGTTCATGTTGTTGTTTCCAGAAACAACATCAATCAAAACATGAAACTAAGCCCCCTGTCCAAACACCACCCCTCAAGGGACAACACATTACTGAAAGGGAAAGGGGTGCGGCAAGGATTCGAACACATGAGCTTCAAACAACGAAGTGAAAAGGCGTTCGACACAATGTTCAGTTACAGGCGCACCAGAGAAGAGCGCATTGAACAATCGCCCAATCTTGCACAAAGTATAAACAAAACGAACCCCTTCCGGCACCATAACAGGCTGGCACGGTTAGTGGATGATCCCGGTAATATTCACCGATTTGCAAATGCGGTGAATGCCATTGAAAACAAACACCTTGATCCCTTTGAGTACATGCTGAAACAGATTACTCACGAGAAAGGATTTGATAAACTCCTATAACCATATCGCTTTCCTCATACTTCTGATCCTTGGAACAGGTACGATCTTTTTCATTGGGTGGGGTGGATGGCAAAGAGTTGTGTGAACCCCAGAAACCGCCCTCCAGGAGGCGATCTCTGCTGCGGGGGTATGTGGGGATCAAAATCGGGAGATGCTCGCTCAGAGCGCCCTAAAATGGGCCGTAATCAGAACAGTTTCAGGGCACCCAGCAGCAAAGAAAGGGCAACAAACATAATGCCCATCATCCAGCGGGTGCTTGTGGCCTGGTCCCTGATCATCTTCTCCATCTGCCCGAAGCGCTGCTGGAAACGCTGTTCCAGACGCTCAATATCCTGTTTGGTAGCCAGCTCGGCTGTGATCTCGGCCAGAATCTGGGCCTGCTCTTCGGCTGTGGCAGGTTGCATGCCGGCCTTGATGAGCCGTTTGGAGATGGTAAGGGTATTCATCTTTGGGCTGGTGAAGCCAGAGGCAAAGGTGGAAAAGAGCTGCGGGCTTTGCAAGTGAATCACCGGTATGGGTAGAATCACCCCACCAGTGGCGAGTCGAGCGGGTAATATACCCTGGCCAGTGTGGCCGGCAATCATGGCCAACCCCCGGTGATTCTTGAGGAAATGAGTTTCACCACAAGAAAAAAAAATCTCCATCCCCTCTGGCCCAACCTGAAGGAAGGGCACAGCAATCCGGTGACGGCTGGCGCCTCAGGCGGAAACTGCGGCTGGTGCCTTGTTTCCGAAGGTAAGTAAGATGGAATCGGGCAGAGCCCGATTCATTTCTCATAACACACTTATTATCAGCATAATAAAAAAAACAAATCAATGATTTTTTAAAAACAAATCATTGACTTTTATAATAAATCATTGATTTTGCATTAAAATATGTTTTATCTGTTTCCAGATTAATGTTCAATCAATGATAATTCAGATGTTCAATCAATGATTTTTTTCATTATGGAAAATTATGTATACATAACCGCTACTTGCGATACCAGGGAAAACTTCAAAAAGTTACGAAAAAAACTGGATCGGAAAGGTATTGTGCTTATCGACCAGATGGTGAATTTTTTCATGGAAAATGGATGTGATCCCAAAGATCCGGAGCTTGCATTGTCCGGTGAAGAACTCAAGCAATTAAGGAACACGCTGGTATCGTTTATCAGGACCCAGGAGAAGAATCACATCATCCCCATGTCGGAAAAAATGGATGGCCTGGTAATTGCGCTGGCAGAGTTCATGAGAGATAACTCCCCTGGCATCATCGAGGACGAGAAACAGACCGCAGCGACGGAGCAGGCCAGCGCCCCTGCTTCTGCTGTGATGGAGAAGGGCGTATCAAAAAAGGAATACGAAGATCTTTTGATCAGGTGTGAAAAAGCGGAGAAAAAGCTGAGTCGGATTGAACCTGATTTTGAGAGAATCAAGGCAGCAGTATCGTGGAAATCAACCGGGTTTGGCAAGGGTTATGTGCTTGAAATTGAAAAGGGTGAGTACGAGGAAATTTTTGGTTGATCGGCCGGCATGTATGTGAAGATCCACAAGCCCGCTGATTACTTTGGAAACCGGGGAAGCTCCGGTCAACTGATCACCTACCTGGAAAAAGAAAACCCGGGAAAGGAGGCTGTGGAACAGGAGCAATTTTTTGACCATTACCAGGACCAGGTGCCGGCACACAAGGCCGAACTGATCCTGGACACAAACCACAAAGGGCTATCGGCAGATGAATCCAAATTCTATATGTTGACTCTCAATCCGAGTGAAAAGGAACTGGAGTTTCTAAAGACCAGACTGGAAGGCACTGACTCCCCTGCTTCCAATGAATTGCTCAAGGAATATACCCGGGCTGTGATGGATGAATACGCCGAAAGTTTCAATCGAAAAATTGATGGGCGGCCATTGGAAGGCGCAGACCTGGTGTACTTCGCCAAAATCGAAAACGGGCGCACGTACAAACCACAGGAAATACAGTACAAGGAATCCTATTCTCATAACCAGGGGATCCGCAAAGAGATCACAAAATTGAAAAAGGAACTGAAACAGCCCGATATCACTGGTAGAAGCAAAGCGGGGGTTGAAAAAAAGACAAGTGTGCTTGAGGGGCAATACCAGAGAGACAAGGGGGGTGTAGTGATTCTGCCCGGGAATGCGAAAAAAGGACTAAATACCCACGTTCACGTGGTGGTTAGCCGGCGTGACAAGCAGCAAAGATTGAAACTTTCTCCCCTGGCCAATTCGCGTGGAAGCCAGAACAGGCTGAACGGGAAAAATGTGCAAACAGGATTCAATCGCAGCGAGTTCGTGGATAAGGCAGAGAGAATATTTGACAGGAAATTTGCTTATGATCGTGCGTTGCAGGAATCTTATCAATATCACCATGCGAAAGTGCACGATGCGGGGAAATATCTAAAGGCTCTGATCAACCAACCAACTGATCCACGGCTGGTGGCAAAACGCCTGGTAAGACAAATGGTGGATCGGCCAGAAGTCCAGAAAATTCTGAATGCTCCGACCAGCGCCAGGCAATTGAGAAACAGGATTATTTCAAAAGCCGTGGATAATGTGGCCAGTGTGATCACCCCGGGGGCTCACCCTGCCGGGGTGCCGGCCACCATTATAAAAAAGGGGATTATAAAAGCGGTTGATGCGGTGGTCAAGGCCGCTGAACTGGGGTTTTAGTTCCCAGCTAAGCTTGGTATTACTTGTATTATCTGTAAATATTGATAATATTTGTAATACCATGAATACAGATAATATAAATGGATAGAACACTATTTTCCCATTAGGGTCACGAGTTTGAAAAGGCACGGGATATACACAAATAAGTACTAAGATGGAAGAATGGCTGGAGGCAATTAATGAGGAAATAAGAGAGTTAAAAGCCTTGACTCTCGAAACTCGCAAGATGGCTGTAGCAGCGGAAAAAACAGCAAAGGCTGCCGAACAGACAGCAAAGGCTGCACAACAACAAGCTGTCGATTCGAGGTATCTCTTGGAAAAGCATATCGAATGGCATCAAAAACCCGTTTGGAAAAGAATGTTCGGTATATAACCTGCCCTGCGAAGAAGCAATAATTTTGGCATTGCCTGTTATTCTCTGTATTATCCGGTAACATTTATAATATTTGTAGTATTGTGAATACTAACAATATAAGTAATACAGATAATACAGATAACCTGAGATTATGGCGAAAGTAATTTGTATCACCAATCAAAAAGGAGGGGTGGGCAAAACTACCACTACTCATAATGTTGGAGCAGGTTTGGCCAGGAAAAAGTACCGGGTATTAATGATTGATATGGACCCCCAGGGAAATCTTACCCAGGGTGTCGGGCTGGATAAACCTGAGAATACGATTTATGAAGTAATGATGGAAGGTAACGAGTTGCCGGCATACAAGATTCTAGATGACCTATGGATTATACCGGCAAACAAGTCTTTGGCCAATTTTGAAAGGGACCTGGCGGGAGAGCCGGGCGGGCAGGCAATCCTTGGAGAGCTTATCGAACCATATAAAGCCAAGTTTGATGTATTGCTTATTGATTGTCCGCCGTCTTTGAATTTGCTGACTTTAAATGCAATGGCCACAGCCGATTACGTAATCATCCCAATATATGCACAGCGTTACAGTGAAGAGGGACTTTATATGACAATAAATACCTTTGAAAAAATGAAAAAGAGGGTGAATAAGAATCTGGCTTTAGGTGGAGTGGTTTTTACCCGGTTTATCGAAAGAGGAGTGCTAGCCCGAAATAAAAAGAAAAAAATCAAGGGCAGGCTGGGGTCTGTGGTATTCAACACTTTTATACGTGAAAATGTGGCTCTCCAGGAAGCGCCTGATTTTGGCTTTGATATTTTCACCTATGAAGACATGAAAAAGGAAAACAGCAAATGGTATTTCAAGCAAAGCAATGGCATGATTGATTACCAGACCTTGACTGATGAAATAGTAAAGCGGTTTAAATTAAACAGTAAAGCTTATGTCAAACTATGAGGATCTAAGAAAAAAACTCAAGAAGGGAAAAACCGGTGAGGACTACGTGGATAATGTGTTAGGGGCGAAGACAGAAACAGAAAGGCCCGGGGAAAAGAAAAAATCCGCCGGGTCCAAATCAAAATCCACCCTGAAACCGGCCCCCGAAGAAGAATCAGATGAATCTACCAGGGCAACCTTTGCGGTTCAACAAAAAGTCTTAGAGAAATTCAAGGATTTGTGTTATACCCAAAAATTCCTTAGAGGAAAGGTACTTTACGATCAGAAAACAGCATTACAAGAAGCATTGGAACTCTTATTCAAAAAATATCGGGATATTGAAAAGCGACCTCCGGAAATCATAGAAGCCGAAAAACGCAGAAAAAAAAGAAGGTAAATTATGCTCCAGGAGCTTCTGAATGATATTGCCGGAGCCAGCTTAAACACCAAACTGTTCATGGGGGCGTCGATCACCGTGCTTTCCCTGGCCATCTATTTTATACTTAAAAAATCTCCGGGCATAATTGTAGCGCTTGGACTGATAGGGGTTTTGCATGTGATTTTTGGAGTGTTGCTGGCAGGGTTTGTCCGATACAGCCTGCTTGTTCACACTATTGTTTATTTCATTCCTTCTCTGCTCGGGGGCCTTGTTGCCAGCCTGGTCCTTGTAAAAGCAGAACCCAAAGGATCCAGAACCTTTCAGGTGAATTATCAAAGCAACAAGGGTGTGGTGAGCCTGGATCTATGGAGGGGAGGGGCCATATTCGGAGCCTCCGGATACGGAAAAACCAAAAGTGTTTTTCTGCCAATCATTGAACACTGTGCTATCAGGAATCTTTCAGCAATCATTTACGATTACGCAAATAGCTCCAGAAAGCCCCCCAATCACTTGGAGTTTTAACCAGGGGATGAATGGAGCATTTCATTTATTTTTTTGATCTTCAATGTACCGCTTGATGGTGTGCTCGGAAATATGTCCTATAGATTCACAGTAATAGGATCGCGTCCACAAAGTAGGTATTCTGCTTTTGATGGCCGGGTATTTTTCTCGCATTATCCTACTGGAATATCCTTTCAATTGCTGTATGATATAATGAGGAGCAAGTATTGGCGCCGATTTAACGAAGAGATGTACATGATCAGGCATCACCTCCATTTTTTCAATTGATATGCCCAACCTGTGGGCTTTCTCAACAAGCAAATCTTTAAGAATTTGATCGTATGGAGGAACAAAAACCTTTCTTCGATATTTAGGGCACCAGATTAAATGATAGGCTACATTGTATACTGAATGCTTGCTTTGTGTCCAGCGATTTCGTTGCATATAGTATGAATATATCTTGTCCAAATATATATATTTTTGTATATTTAGAATTATGAAAAGGCCATATTTCGCTCAAACCGAAAATCCTGATCCCGATATTCACAAATCAAAACATTTCAATCGGCTTGAAGAAGCTAAACAATAGCTGGTTTCCCTCAAAAATGCCATCCTTTATAACAGAGATACCTTTAAAAGTAACAGCTAGCCAGGCGCGCAAATTGGAGAGTGCATTCTTTGCTGCTTCGCAAATTTATAACGCGTGCCTTGGCGAAGCGATGAAAAGGTTAGATCGTATGAAAGTTGATCCGCAATATGATATAGCCAGGGAATTAAAAGGAAACGCACGAAAAGATAAATATTCAACGCTTCGAAAACAGTATCAATTTTCAGAATATGCGCTTCACGCTTATGCAAAACAATGGACGAAAACCTGGCTTAATGATCAGCTGGGCGTACACGTAATACAAAAGCTTGCCACCAGGGCATTCAAAGCAGTAAATGATTATTCAATCCATCTACATGGGAAACCTCGCTTCAAAGGTCTGCGTGGAATTCACTCAATAGAAAACAAAAAAAACGGGGCAAACATGTGTTGGAAAGGGAATCATCTCTTCTTCTCAAAGATGGAGTTGAAAGCGTTCCTGGATCGATCTGATCCTTCGGATGAAGTCATACAACATGGTCTGTCCTGTAAGGTCAAATATACCCGACTGGTGCGAAAGAATATAAATGGTAAGGTTAGGTACTATTGCCAACTTATTAATGAAGGACAATCTTTCCTAAAGCCTGAACACAGTATTAGCAAACATTCTGTAGGACTGGATATAGGACCCAGTACCATTGCTATAGTAAGTACAGAAAAAAAACAGGCTCATCTACTACAATTTTGCAATGAACTAAAAGAGATTCAGAAAAGAAAAGCAGCATTGCAGCGCCAAATAAGCCGCCAGATTCGTGCTAATAATCCTGGTGGATTTCATTTAGATAGCTGGATTAAAAAGGATAAGCACTGGAAAAGAAAAAAGGGCGTCAATAAAAAGGGTATCCGATGCAACTATCAAAGCAAAGCACTTCAAGCAAATTTCGGAAAGCTGGCAGAGGTGGACAGGAAACTTGCAGCACATAGAAAATCACTACATGGAAAACTGGCTAATGATATTCTATCACTTGGAAATAACATCAAAACAGAAAAACTTTCCTACAAATCATTCCAAAAGATGTATGGTAAAAGTGTAGGATATCGTGCACCGGGGATGTTTGTTTATATGTTATGTCGCAAGGCTGAAAGAGCCGGTGGCATGGTAGAACAATTCAGTACCTTCAATACAAAGCTTTCACAAACCTGCCATTGTGGACTCCAACAAAAAAAACGACTGTCAGAACGATGGCATCAATGCAATTGCGGAGCCCAGGCACAACGCGATCTTTATTCTGCTTATCTGGCATGTTTTGTAGAAAACGATACATTGATAGCATCCAATGCTGCAAAGCACTGGAAAGGTATGGATACGTGCCTGCTCTCGGCTATTAACAAGATAAAACAATCGAATGGTAAGGCATTGCCTTCCAGCTTTGGAATCATCCAGAGTAAGAGATTGTCGAGACAAAAGTCTGTAATGAACAAGCCACTCGAGGCCTTTGCTGAGGAGAGTGTGGTGGACTACAGAACCTCACGTGTTTAAACCGTGAGAGTGATCAGAGTATAGCTGCTGCTGGCGGCCAACCCTGACCAGGCCAGGCGCGCACGTCGGGAAAATCGGTCGCCTCGGGATGATCATTCCAATTCACCCCTTGACATTTTACTGACGGGATCAGTGTGGAATCCACATCGGGAATGATTTCATCTGGTTGATCGTCTGTTGTCTGTTCCAGGGTGAGGGTTTTTGCCCAGGAGCTTCCGCTGTATTCTGCCGGAAGTGGTTTCTGTAGATTGGAGCCTGATATAATCAAGGCCACCAATATCCATGCTTTAACCAATTTCGTCATTTCTAGTAACTCCCTACCAAAAAAATCTAAAACGTCACATTTCTATGAGCTGAAATCAGCGTCCTCGTCGCTTTCAGAGCTTCCTGCCTGCACCTGTCTTTTGAATGCATTGATCAGGTATCCGACAGGATTGCGGGCTTCCCGGGAGGCTCCCATCCGAAGAGATCCACCGATCAACGTAGCTTCATTTTCTTTACAGTCCATCTGCCTCTTTCCTTTAGTGTCGCATTTCTTTCAACGTACCTGGCCGACAAATTGAAGGTATCTACAAATTCCTGCAGATGCCTCAACACGTAATTGCGAATGTAAGATGCCCCGATTTCACATTGATCTAACAAGGCCGTCCCAACTTCAACATCTTCCTTTGGAATATCACTCAGATCCATTTCTCCCCAAATTTTGATTTTCTTTTCATTATAATCTGACGACCTCAATCCGGCTATTACCTTAAAGAATAATTCGTACTTGGTTGCATCCTTAATTTGCTTTTTACTCCGCAACAAAACCCCTTTCTTAAAAGCAACCCAATCGGTATATTCCTGATCCGGAATTGCCAAGTAAACCCGCAAGTCATACCAGGTTAAAATTCTGGCCATATCATACTTGGTAATCAAATCAAACAAAGACGGCGCATACTTACCCTTTATAGTCAAGCACTGTTCCAAAAATTGAGGGGTATATCCATTCGATAGATTCAACCATGCATTATTTAGTTTTTTATTAACGATCACCTTCAATCTACCGGTCTTTTTCCTTTGGCCATCATAATCAATCTCTGAGAACAGAGGCCGTCCAATGAACCTTTCCCATTTCACACCATCCACAGTAGCATATACTCTTTTCACCAGCTTATTAACTGATTTTATGAACGCTTTCGCATTTGGACCGCCAACACGCTTTCTAACATTCTCAATCACAACCGTTACTTCATCCTGAGTCCAGTCTTTAAACTTTTGATGAGATTTTAATTCATATAGTATCAAATAGATCATTCGCTTTTCCGCTTGGTCAAAGTCCTGGATCAAAGACATCATTGGATTTGGATTGTATAAGGTCGGTAATTTCCTACCCTCTGTTATTTCCAATTGCATAATAAATAGATATAAATTGTGACCTTATTTACTTAATGAATCAGCAATATAATATATCTGTCAACAACATTCAACATTTTGTACCCACCAGTCGGGTATTTTGTACCCAGATGATTTTGTAAATAGCTGAAAATCAGTGATGTAGAAAATAGCTTCATTTCCATAGGCAGATTTGACCCACGGAAACGGGTATTTTGTACCCAGTTAGAAGAATCAGTCGCATTTTGTACCCACTAGTCGGGTATTTTGTACCCACCAGTCGGGTATTTTGTACCCAGATGATTTTGTAAATAGCTGAAAATCAGTGATGTAGAAAATAGTTTCATTTCCATAGGCAGATTTGACCCACGGAAACGGGTATTTTGTACCCAGTTAGAAGAATCAGTCGGGTATTTTGTACCCACCAGTCGGGTATTTTGTACCCACCAGTCGGGTATTTTGTACCCACCAGTCGGGTATTTTGTACCCATATTTATTGTAAATAACTGAAAATCAATAAATTTCGAGTCCAACCATTTTCAGAAGAATAACAAAAGAAACAATTGGTAAAGCAAGTCAAAAACAAAAACTAATATAATTGTCCCCTTATTCCAGCTAATACCGTTGTCTCTTTATTAATACGATAATCCCTTATTCTTAATACCACTGTCCCTTTATTCTATTGTAAAGAGTTGCAAATAAACAAGTTACATAGCCTTTAATAAAATTATATAATAAATAGTTAAATTGATTCCAAACAGTGAAAACAAGGAGAAAAATCTCTTCCCCAAATCGATTTTTCACTTTTTCCTATTGGCCCCCACACAATCCCAATTTGGCCGGCTCCTGCCGCTCCGTCTCCCGCAAGGCCCGTACACACGGAGCCCCGGCCAGATTTCGGTTTAGGGGAAAAAACGGGGGCTTTGGGGGAGCTGGGCGGATGGCAGGCGGGGCCTGTGGGCCCCGGAAACCGCCCTCTGAGAGGAGATCTCTGCCCTGGCCTGGGGTAGTTTGGATCAAAATCGGGAGATGCTCGCTCAGAGCCCCCCCAAATGGCCCGTAATCAGAACAGTTTCAGGGCACCCAGCAGCAGAGAAAGGGCAACAAACATGACACCCATCATCCAGCGGGTGTTTACGGCCTGGTCCCTGATCATCTTCTCTACCTGGTCGAAGCGTTGCTCCAGGCGCTGAATATCCTGTTTGGTAGCCAGCTCGGATGTGATCTCTGCTAGGATCTGTGCCTGCTCTTCGGCCGTGGCAGGTTGCATGCCGGCTTTGATGAGCCGTTTGGAGATGGTAAGGGTATTCATCTTTGGGTTGTGAAGCCAGAGGCAAAGGTGGCAAAGAGCTGTGGGCTTTGCAAGTGGAGAATCACCCCACCAGTGGAAGCTCTCAGGATGTAAGTTCAAGCTCTGAAGAGGAGGCTCAATAGGGTCTCTTTTACTAGCATCTCCCACCCAATGTGCTAATATTTGTCTTGAGTATATTTGGATGTCTGGCAATTATTAAGGTAATTGCATTGTCATTATGACAAAAACATTCCCTGATGAGCAACCCCCTGACTGAATTTGCCTCTATTCGTGAAAAAACAGGATTATCGATCAAGGAAGTTGCTGAAAGATGTTCGATCAGTCTGAAAACCGCATATAGGTGGGAAAAGGACGAATGCAGACCCCAACCTATGGTGCTTAAAGAGCTGAGAGAGATAGCCCTTAATATCAATAATCTTGAAAAAATCAAAAATCCTGAGTTCAGGTTTATTGATCTTTTTGCCGGAATAGGCGGGTTCAAGAAGGGTTTTGAAAGTATTGGAGGCAAATGTGTGTTTACCAGTGAATGGGACAAGGCATGCAGAACCACCTATCTGGCAAATTTTGACTGTGACCATCCGGTAGAAGGTGATATCAGGGATTTTGCGGCCGATGAAGAAAGTCTTTCCAGAATCCCGGAACATGATCTTCTGGTAGCCGGATTTCCATGCCAGCCATTTTCAATTGCAGGAGTATCAAAGAAAAATGCTCTTGGTACCCCGCACGGGTTCCGGTGTGATACACAGGGTACATTATTTTTTGATCTTGCCCGGATAATCGAATACCATAAACCCCCGGTGATTCTTCTGGAAAATGTCAAGAATCTGGTAAGCCATGATAAAGGCAAAACTTTCAAGGTTATCAAAAAAACCCTTGAGGAAGAACTTGGATATACTATCAGTCACAGGGTAATAGATGCCCGGAGCTGGGTTCCCCAACATCGGGAAAGAATCTTTATAGTAGGCTTCCTGTCAGAAAACGGGTTTGATCTGGATGATCTGAAAATACCTGCCATTGAAGAAAGCCCCAAACTGGTTGAAATATTGCATAACGGGAATGATCAGGAGGAACCCCCTTACTATGAAAATGACGAGGTAGGAACCAAATATACCCTGACTTCGAGGTTGTGGGATTACCTGAAAAACCATAAGGAAAAGCACCGGGCCAAAGGAAACGGTTTTGGGTTTGGTCTGTTCGGGCCTGATAATGTAGCAAGGACACTTTCAGCCAGATATTACAAGGATGGCTCTGAAATACTGATCCGGCAAAGAGGCACAAGACCCAGAAGATTGACACCCAGAGAGTGTGCCCGCCTGATGGGTTTTGACAAACCAGGTGAATCCAGCTTCAATATACCCGTATCGGACACCCAGGCATACAAGCAGTTTGGTAACTCTGTTGTGGTTCCGGTTGTTGAAGCCCTGGCAGAATTTATGAAGCCGTGGCTGCGGAACGCTGTTGAAACTCCCCGTAACCAGCTAAGACTTGAACTTGACGGAAGAAAAGCCTCGTAACGTTGGCGGATATAGTCACCAGGGAAAAGAGGAGCCAGATAATGGCAGGCATCAAGGGCAAGAATACCAGGCCCGAAATAATACTCCGTTCAGAATTGCACAAGCGAGGGTTCAGGTTCAGGTTACACTCCCGCAAGTTGCCAGGCAAACCGGATCTGGTCCTTCGCAAGTATAATGCGGTGATCTTTGCCAATGGATGCTTCTGGCACGGGCATGACTGTCACCTTTTCAAATGGCCATCAACGAGAGAGGAGTTCTGGAGGACCAAAATCAACAGGAACAAGGAAGTTGATATCAGAAATATAGAGAATCTCCAGAGTACCGGATGGAGGATTGCCATTATATGGGAGTGTGCTCTGAAAGGCAAGACACGGTTATCGCTGGATGATATGATCAATCGTTGTACCGGGTGGTTACGCTCAGCGCAAAAATTTATAGAAATAGAGGGAACGGAATGAAAAGAGGTTTTTTATCAGAATATTTTGTATCAGTGGCGGCGAAGCGTCTTGGCGCAGTAGAAGCTGATCCTGGCAGATCAAATCAACATGAATTTAATGGTTCTAGGAAACTGAAAATGGTTCTGGGCACAGGTACGGGGGATCCCGTCAGGTTCCCTGCCAAAATTTTGTGGATAGGTGAGTTGAATGAAGGTATTTCTTCAGAAGGGATGGTAACGTGGTATGATGCCAGAAAGAATGTAGCATCCAGATCACCGGAATACCGATTGTACTTTCCAACTACTGATGCTACCAATCTGGCCAGCGAAGGAGACCTGATGTTTATTGCAAAGAGACCTGATGATACTTTGATGATCATCATCACAGCAGCAGGAAGTACGATTGAGAATCAACTGTTATGGCTGTTCGGAATCCCTTTTCAAACAGGGATAAAGTTCGAAATGCAAAGCATCGAGGAAGACAATGATGTTGAAATAGATTTTGTAGTCCGGTTTATACTGGACGAACTGGAAATCGAGGTCGAAGAGCCTGAAAACGATGTACTGGATCGACTCCTTGAGAAGTTTGAAGGCAACTTTCCGGACACTTTTGAATTTTCCGCTTACGCAAGGTCTACCGTACAGGAGCTACACAAGGATACTATAAATCCGGTGGAAGAACCCGACAATACCCTGATGGCATGGATGGATCATGAAGAAAAGCTGTTCAGGAGACTGGAACGACATATAGTTGCCCGACGAATCGAACAGGGTTTTGTCAGTCAAGACGGGACAGATGTAGATGGTTTTATCAAGTTCTCTTTATCCGTACAGAACCGGAGAAAATCCAGAGCAGGATATGCACTTGAACATCATCTTGAACAATTGTTTGTTGATAATAAAGTGAATTACAGCCGGGGGGCAATTACCGAGAACAAATCAAAGCCAGACTTTATTTTCCCTGACATAAAGCTTTATCATAACGAGCAGTTCTCTGCAACTCTCCTGACAATGCTTGGAGTCAAGACGAGTCTGAAAGACAGATGGAGACAGGTACTCAGCGAAGCTGCCAGAATCGACAACAAGCATTTGCTCACTCTCGAACCCGGAATCAGCAATGATCAAACAGAAGAAATGAAATCAGACAGTTTGCAACTGGTGCTTCCCAAACCGATACACCTTACTTTTCCCGATCCCCAAAAAGACTGGCTTCTGTCAGTTAATGACTTCCTTGATCATGTGAAGGGAAAGCAGTCCCAGGAGGGAGGCGTCATAATCCTTTAGCAATAACGCCGTAAACCCTCGCCGTTGGAGGACGGGGAAATAAGGCGCCATTATTGGGTTGGATTATTTTGATTTTCAATGTATTGCTTGAGTACTTCTATAGGTGCGCCGCCCATCTTCTGCTACTTGCACCCCATTTTTTCACATGCCTGAAAGAACGTATACATGCAGGGCAAGATTGCTTATCGCCGTGCTGAGACCCCTCCGGGGGTCCAAAAAACTACTCCCGGGCACAGATCGCCTCTCAGAGGGCCTTGAAATGGGCCGGATTTTCAGAAGAATTTCTGCCCTGGCCAGGATATTTTTGTATAAATATAATTTGATATGCCCAGGGTAACAAGTAGCGCTTTCATCCCACGGCTAAAGCCACAAAGTAAGGATGGGTGCGCTTTTCTCTTAAAAATTTTCTATATTTCGATTATTCACTAACCTTTAATTAAGAACTGACATGACTTCCTTCTTGAATATGCTTAAATCAATGGCCATTGCAGGAATGATGCTTTTATTCTTTGTGGCTGTAACAATGAGTTCATGTGGCGGTACTCCAAAAGACCAAGGATCGGAAAGCACAGAAAGCGTTGATGCCCATGCGGCGGAAAGTGAAGAACATCCCGAGGGCGAAGAACAACCGACGGATAGCGCTGCAGCGGCGGTGGCAGACAAAGAGCACCCCGAGGGCGAAGAACAACCGACGGATAGCGTTGCAGCGGCGGTGGCAGACGAAGAGCACCCCGAAGGTGAGAAAGAGGCTGAGGCCAAAGGAGAGGGAGAGCAGTAGGGTCCCAATAAATCAACTGCCCGGGTTGGTTCTCTTGAATGAGAATGTAGTTTCAACATGACCCCGGTTTACCTTCGATCTCCAGGACAGGGTAAGCCAAAAAGTTTATATATCGTGCCGTGGTGACGATCATCCAGCGGGTGTTTACGGCTTGGTCCCTGATCATCTTCTCTACCTGCCCGAAGCGTTTCTCTACCTGTTCGAAGCGTTCTTTGGTGATTTCTTCCATCTGGTCGAAACGCTGTTCCAGACGCTCAATAGCCAATCGGGGTTTCGGCAATGGATTTCAGAGCAATCCCTGAAAGCCCAGGCTTTGATTGGTCTGAAACCCTGTGGTTTACTCCATTGCCGGGAACGAAGGGGTGGCATGTGCTCGAAGAGACATGAGCCGCACATGCGCGGCTTGACCAGGCTTTGGGGTTTTTTGAGCATGGTTGTGAAGTGAAAGGGTATATTCTTTGGCAGGTGGGCAAAACTGCGGCTGATAGACTTGCTCAGAGCGCCTTGAAATGGCCCGTAATCAGAACAGTTTCAGAGCACCCAGCAGCAGAGAAAGGGCAACAAACATGACACCGATCATCCAGCGGGTGTTTACGGCCTGGTCCCTGATCATCTTCTCTACCTGGTCGAAGCGTTTCTCTACTTGTCCGAAACGTTCTCTGGTGGTTTCTTCCATCTGTTCAAAACGTTTGTCTACCTGGTCGAAACGCTGTTCCAGCCGCTCAATATCCTGTCTGGTGGCCTTTTGCAGCTGCTCAATATCCTGTTTGGTAGCCAGCTGTTCTGTGATTTCGGCCAGGATCTGGGCCTGCTCTTCGGCCGTGGCAGGTTGCATGCCTGCTTTGATGAGCCGTTTGGAGATGGTAAGGGTATTCATCTTTGGGTTGTGAAGCCAGAGGCAAAGGTGGCAAAGAGCTGTGGGCTTTGCAAGTGTAGAATCACCCCACCAGTGGCGAGTCGAGCGACCAGATACCCTGGCCAGTGTGGCCGGCAATCATGGTGCCTTCCCGGTCTCTCCCAAAGCCCCTGGTCAGTTTTAGCTAACCCCTGCATGGATGAAACGCCCAAACAATTGATTAAGGAAACCAGGATAACCGAGCCGATGCAAAAGGGCAAAGCAACCAGGGTGGATTATGAATACCGGCGTTGCGGGGTGTGTAATGTGTTTATTGCCAGTGAGCCGGTCACAGGAAAGCGAATGGTTAAGCTTACCGAGAGGAAAACCCGGAAAGACTGGGCTAAGTTCATCAAAGAGATTGCTGATCAGATGTATCCTGATTCTGGGAAGATCACCTTAGTGATGGACAATTATATCACACATACAGCTGCCTCCTTATATGAAACATATCCTCCCGAAGAAGCAAAAAGAATATGGGATCGGTTTGAGCTTGTATATACACCAAAACATGGAAGCTGGCTGAATATGGCAGAAATTGAACTCAGTGTGCTTTCCAGACAATGCTTAAGTAGACGAATTGACAGTATGGAGATAATCCGAAAAGAAGTGAAAGCATGGGAGGAACATCGAAACAACAAGAACGCCAGTATTGATTGGCGCTTTACAACAAAAGATGCACGGATAAAATTAAAAAAGCTTTATCCGTCAATTCGAACTTGACATGACACTAGTTCAATTCTACAATACCATGGTCGCAGGCAACTATGATTGTGTTTTTGGCAGGAGATTTATTAAGGGCTACCAAACTCTTGGACAAATCGAAAATATGGCAAATCAAATCTGTCTATTAGAGAAATGGGCAGCAGATACTTTTTTATACTTCTATATTGTTTAATTGAGAAATATTTTTCTAAAGGTGATTTCAACAAAAAATGGGATTAAGCGGGTGTTCAACTTTGGTAAACAGGTTTTAACTGTTTTACCCAAAATATTGCTGAACAGGTACCTGTTTTTGGCTGCTATCTCGATAGTTGCAGTTTATAGCGCCATGCTTAATTTCAACGGCAAGGCCATGTATGGATTGATCCCAGCCTATGAGCGCTTTGGAGATTTTTTCACCAGTGGGTTAGACTTTGAAAGCACCGTTGGCAAGCAGATCTCCACAATCCCAATTTGGGGATATGGGATTTTATTTTTCTTTACCAAAAGCAAGACCGCCCTCATTATACTGCAACTGCTGTTTTCAGTGGTAGTTTTAATGGGGATCGACTACGCTCTTGAAAAACTCGAATGGAAGAAGATTTCGCGCATTTTGTTTCGGTTGCTGGTTTGCAGCGCCTGGATCTGGTTTTATTTTCACACCATTCTCTGGCCCTACAGTTGGGGCGCCAATTTATTGTTAGTCTCGCTATTCGCGATGATCTTCTATCTGCGGACGTCCCATCTCCGATATTTGGTAGCCTCAGGTATTGCATTTGGGGTTATGCTCAATTTTCGCTCCGACTACCTCTATTTTGCAATCGGCATGGTGCTCATATTGCTTCTGCTAAATCTTGTTAAGCAGTTGAAATTTACAACCTGGCATCTTGCAGTTTGGGTTGGATTGATATTACTGGCTTTGGCACCATGGGGATGGTATTCCTATCAAAAGACAGGACATTTCTTGCTGAAATCTACCAACGGGGGCCATGTGCTGTTCATAAGCTTGGGGCAGTTGCCAGACAATAAATGGGGCATTACCCCTCTCGATGCGGACCCGAAAATGAGGCAGTTAATTGATGAAAATGTGGGGCCGGGTATCTCCACATTATCCTACGCGGCAGATACCTTCTTAACTGCAAAATGGGTAGAGCTGATTCGAGAAGATCCTGCGGAGTTTGTCAATAAAAGCAAACAAAACCTCAATACCTTAATAGAAACCCCCTTCTATAATGGTGAAGTGCTTGGCCCCAGTGGGGCCCATGCTAATCGCTACTTGGTTAACAGCACAGATTCTGCCGTACAAAGTTTTGTTAACAACATGGCCAGCGATGCAATAAAGGTTACCAGAATTGGAGGAGTCAGTTACAGGCTATTCTTATTTCACAGCTCTATTTTCAGGTGGGTGTTCGCTGGGCTGCTTCTATTTATGATATTGCATTGGAGAAATGCATTGAGTGATCCAGTATTCGTGGTTCTATTTCCCATTGTAGGTTATCAAATCGCTGTTATCACATTTGCTTTTTATCTCACCGGATATAATAGCAACCTTATTGTTGTCTATTCAATATTGGCAGTTTATTTCTTTGTGGAGAAACTTGTCATACCCGTTTGGGCCAGGAGCTTTGTTAAGAAGGGGAGGATTTGGATAATAACCTTTCTTGTTGAGCTCAACGAAAAACTAATCTTCAACAGAAGGCTCATCAGACATTACAGAATAAAATTCAAAGAACCTATCAGGTGTGTGGTGGATGTTGGCGCCAATACTGGCCAGTCAATTGATCTTTTCCTACAACTTAATTCTCAATGCCGGGTTATTGCGTTTAAACCTAGTACGCCTTCCCATTATCCACAAAAGTACGAGTTTCCATAGACACTACCCACATTTAACATCCAAAAACTCGTAGTTAGCAATAACGCCGTAAACCCTCGCCGTTGGACGGCGGGGATATAAGGCGCCATTATTGGGTTGGATTATTTTGATTTTCAATGTATTGCTTGAGTACTTCTATAGGTGCGCCGCCCACACTTGCAGCAAAGTAGCTTCTTGACCAAAGAGCTGATGTTTTACTAAAACGCTTAAGGTCGGCAAACTCACTTCTCAATCTTCTGCTACTTACAGCCTTGAGAGCGTTAACGATAACAGAAACGGAGTGCTTGGGAGGATATTGAATCAAAAGATGGACATGGTCAACTTCCCCATTAAATTCAAGTAATTGGCACCCCATTTTTTCACATGCCTGAAAGAACGTATTCTTCAAGAAAATCATATGCTGTCTTTTAAATATTTTTTTCCGATACTTTGGTGTGAACACCAGGTGTGTCTTTAAATTGGTAACCGAATGCCTTTTTCTGATTAAATCGTTGTACACTGAAATACACTTAATTTAAAACACTTAAATATAGTCATTATAAGCCTGTATTGTTATATTTACATGCATACACACTGATATGTTAAGAGCGACTAAAGTACGCATATATCCCACCGGACAACAAACCGTTTTTTTAAACGCTCAATTTGGCGCCATACGCTTTGTGTACAACAGGGCTCTGGATATTAAAAAACATTGGTACACACATCATCAAAGGTCACTGAGTGTCAAAAATGACCTCAAGCCATTACTGGCTGTTGCCAAGAAGAGCGGCAAATACAATTGGTTGAGCCAATATGATGCCATCGCATTACAGCAAGCATGTCTTAACCTGGATCGCGCTTTTCAAAACTTCTTTGACAAAAAGTTTGCGGCCAGATACCCCCGTGTCAAGCGTAAACGCGGCAAGCAGTCCAGCTACCATTGTACAAGCGTCAGTTTTGGCGATAACTGGATCAAAGTGCCAAAATGTCAACCCGTCAAAGCACGTATTCATCGTGCTATTGAAGGTAAGCTGAGAAGTATCACATTGTCTCGAAGCGCAACAGGTAAATACTACGCTTCTTTGCTTGTAGAAGATGGATTGAAAACACCATCTCCTATTACAACAGTGGATGAAAATAAAGTGATTGGCCTTGACCTTGGATTAACCCATTTGATAGTTGATTCAAATTTTCAAAAGATCGATAACCCAGGGTTTATAAAGCAATCCTTGGGCAACCTGCGGCGCAAACAAAAGAAATTGTCCCGAAAACAAAAAGGAAGCCAGGGAAGGGCCAGGGCAAGATTGCTTGTTGCCAAATGCCATGAGCGGACAGCCAATGCCCGAAACCACTTTCAGCACATCCTGAGCAAACAACTGGTTGACGAAAACCAGGCAATCGTTATGGAATCGTTGAAAGTCAGAAACATGCTCAAAAACCGCAGGTTGTCAAAGCACATAGCTGATGCGTCCTGGCACTCACTGGGACTAAAAATCGGGTACAAAGCGAAAGCTCAAGGTAAACACAAGATAGAAATTGATGGATTTTTCCCGAGTTCAAAAATCCATAATGCCTGTGGTCATAAAGTCGAATCAATGCCTTTAGGCGTCCGCAATTGGGATTGTCCCTGTTGCGGAAAAAAAGGGATTGACCGAGATCAGAATGCTGCTTTGAATATCAAAGAGCAAGGTATACTGAAATTAAAGGCGGCTGGTCTGACCGTCTCTGCCAATGGAGGCCTGCGTAAATCTGTCCTGGCGACAGTTGCGGCCTGAGAAGTTGGAAGCCTCGCCTGAGTAAGGCGGGGAGCAGTCACCCCAAAAAAATATCATGTAACTCATTTATAATCAATGAGTTACATCAATTTTCAAAAAACCGATAAACATATGATATACATTGTTTTAAGATAAACATGAAAAAGAAATCGCTAACTATCTGATTACAAGCTGGTTAAGGTTTCCTCCCCTGAACATTTAGTACAGTTCAGTTTGTGTTTTCAATGGTTATCCACATTTCTTTTCAGTTTGTAAAAAAAACTGAAAAGAAATTCCAGCCGCACAAACAGTGAAAACAAGGAGAAAAATCTCTTCTCCAAATCGATTTTTCACTTTTTCAAATGGCCCCCACACAATCCCAATTTGGCCGGCTCCTGCCGCTCCGTCTCCCGCATGGCCAGTGCGCCCCGGAGCCCGGCCAGCTTTCGGTTCAAGGGGAAAAAACGGGGGCTTTGGGGGAGCTGGGCGGATGGCAGGCGGGGCCTGTGGCCACTCATGCCCCCTCCGAGAGGAGATCTCTGCCCGGGGGGTAGTTGTTTACCAGACCAATCGGGGTTTCGGCAATGGATTTCAGAGCAATCCCTGAAAAGCCCAGGCTTTGATTGGTCTGAAACCCTGTGGTTTACTCCATTGCCGAAACGAAGGGGTGGCATGTGCTCGAAGAGACATGAGCCGCACATGCGCGGGCCTGGCCAGGCTTCGGGTTTTTTTGAACATGTGAAATGGCCCGTGATCAGAACAGTTTCAGGGCACCCAGCAGCAGAGAAAGGGCAACAAACATGATGCCCATCATCCAGCGGGTGTTTACGGCCTGGTCCCTGATCATCTTCTCTATCTGTTCAAAACGTTTGTCTACCTGGTCGAAACGCTGTTCCAGCTGCTCAATATCCTGTCTGGTAGCCTTTTGCAGCTGCTCAATATCCTGTTTGGTAGCCAGCTCGGATGTGATCTCTGCCAAGATCTGGGCCTGCTCTTCGGCCGTGGCAGGTTGCATGCCGGCCTTGATGAGCCGTTTGGAGATGGTAAGGGTATTCATATTTGAGCCTGTGAACTCACCCCTCAAAGGTGGAAAAGAGCTGCGGGCTTTGCAAGTGGAGATCCGAAGAAACCCCGGAGAATAATGGTAACACTTTTCAAAAGATCGATCTTCGCCCCTGAGTTGACAGGCACCAAATCATGTTTATCACCATTCATTCAGGTTCATTCTCCAAACTTTCCCAAATCCATTATATCAAAAATCAGATTTTTTTTACCCAAAGGGCAGAAATCACCCCCCCGGCCCGGGGGACATTCACCCTGTCATGTTGACCTGTTTTCTGCGGAAAATGCAATTCAAAGGCCCTCAGAATCGTGTATTTGAGACCAAACGGTCCCCGGGCCCCGGATATGGCAACCTTTTCAGTTACATAATCAGCAGTTATGTTAAATACATACAAAATCAATCTGGAAAAGTCAAGTCCGATGAAAAAGTTTACCAGCAATTACGGATCTTTGCAGGAGATTTCTAAGAATGGGAGGATCGGTAATAGAAGGATCCTTTACCACTTGTGACTTTGCCCGAAGCGGGGCTGCAACTCCAGGGTTGCCGAATTGCTCTTGCCGAAGGAGTCGATGACCGTAAATTCTATCATGTATGTACCAGTCTGAAAAACAGCCGCTTTCATCACGATAGAATCTTGCTTGCTGTCAGGGGAGATTAACTGCATATCCACCAGTATACTGTCGGATTGAAATAGCTCCAGCCAATTCCCTGCCGTGTGAATCCTTACCGCTTCAATGTTGGCGTTCACATCTTCGATCCTGATGCCAAACCGAAAGAGAAACAACCCGAATTCATCATCACTCACCTTTACCGAATCGGCCCGCTTTCAAAGCCGGTGTGCAAGGTTATCCCTGGCCTGGTGCAGAGTTCAACCCTTCGATATACTGTCTTGAATCACAAGCGCTTACGCCGATTATCAATGCATATAAAACCAACTTTCGCATATCCCTGCTTTTCCACAATCTGGCCCATGTCAATGCCCGAAAACTTTATCCTCCAGTCGCCCGATTCTCTTTTCATGTTCGATAAGTGTATCGAGCTTGATCAGGATGCCTTCAAATATCGCGGAATGTTTTTCCAGGATCGCAGTGATCTTGGTGAATCCTTCAGTATGTTGATCCAGTCTCTCGGTATGTTGATCCAGTCTCTGGAGAATTTCTGATAACAGCTCTACGATTCTTTCTTCATTTTTCATAACCCAGGTTTTCAGTTTTTCACAAACTTCACGTGTGTTTGCCACCACCCGGCCCATATTCATGCCATGGCGGTTGGTCTCAGGCGATCTTATCGAGGTGGTATCACCGGTATCATAATAGAAGTCGTATCCATACCGGTCATCGACATAACCGTTGCCATCATCGTCGAGTCCGTTGCCATATACCTCATCCTGGTTTTCCCAACGGCGCCCGTCCAGATCCCGATGATACCTGATCACCAATTCACCTAATTCACCGTCATCATCTCGTTCCCGGTATCTGAATCCCTGCCCCAGCCCGGTATCGATTGCTGCCGTAATACTCTCTTTCAAAAGCATACTTCAGCCCGATGTCCCGTCCTGTCAGGTTGGTGTCCAGTCCACAAAAAGATGGGTTGAACCTCTCTTCGTCATAATAGTACGCCCCGTGCAGCCCGAGAACAAGATCATAAGGGGCCCGGCGCGCACGTCGGGAAAATCGGTCGCCTCGGGATGATCGTTCCACACCGCACCACCACATCCTGTGCCATCAGGAATAGATTGAATCAGTGTGGAATCCACATCGGGAATGATTTCATCTGGTTGATCGTCTGTTGTTTGTTCCAGGGTGAGGGTTTTTGCCGAGCTTCCGCTGTATTCTGCCTGGAGGGCATCGGGGGGTTCCTGCGAGGGCACAAGGGCCATTAACAGGAATACAGAAAGGCTGAAAAACTTTTTATTCATGGTAGACTTCCACCCCTGGCCTGGTTTGCTTGCTGCTCAGCTAATTTCAACATTTATACCTGAAAACGTTTTTGAAAAAAATAATATTACTCCATAATCAAGGTAGAAAAAATCTTTGAGCCCGACAACTA
>CBDFMG010000002.1:0-31192 GCA_965249485.1 bacterium
TTCTGGTTGTGGAGCACGTAGAAGACCTGGGTATTATCGATGATGCTGGCCGCGGTACTGTTTTCCGGAAGCTGTGTGGGCGTCTGGATTACTATTCCTATTCCGGCATTCTGTTTTCTGATTGCCTGGAACTTGTACTCGACGGACGTAAGCACATTGGGGAACTTCAGCTGTTTGGCGAATTCGTCATAGAAGATGTATCCCCTTTTTGCCTTGTCCTTCCAGATCAGTCTTTGATCAATATCTGCGCTTATGCTGAGAAGCACCGATATCAGCAGCGGGTCATCCTTGGCCTCGTCCAGTTCAAAAATGACCAGTCGTTTTCCCTCCAGGTCAATATTGAACTTTTCCTGGTCTTCGGGAAACAGAAAGCTGTAGGTTCCTCCATCAATGAACTCCGAGCAATTGTGAAGGAATTCCTTGACATTGAAGAATTGAGACTCGATGTCCAGGGCGCGGTTCAGTAATCCGTCCTGGTGCAGGTGGTGAACAAAACGATAAAAATCAGGAAAGCTGTGGCCATCACTTTTCTTTTCATAATAGTACTTCAAAACTTTTCTCAGGGAAACCGCTTCATCTTCCTCGATGGCCTTGTCCCGTTTCCACAGGGTCCGGTTGAACTCGACCAGCTGGTTGAGTTTTACTGCGTCCGGAGTTTCTTCGCCGGACAGGTAAAACGGATTGATGCCCAGAGCTTCTCCCTGTTTGTATTTCAGGTACAGGGAAACATCCTTGTATAGCAGTGAGAGCTTTTCATAGGATCCTCCCAAATCATTGATCAACACATGGTATCCCTGGTCAAGCAGCTGCCGGAAGATGTGCAGGGCCAGAAAGGATTTTCCTTCGCCGGTGGGCGCAATGATGAAAAAATTTCTGGCTTTGATGCGTCTTTTCCCCGCATCCCAGATGTCCTTTTTGACCGGTATGTTGAACAGGCGATCGTTGAAAATTACTCCTTCCTGGTCGGCACGGTAATTTGATACATTGGATATCAGGCAGCTGGCCACCTGCAGATCACAAATGAATGTGTTGGCAGAATTCAGATTTGAAACATGACAGAAAAATGAATTGTTGTAGATGTTGGCCAGGTTGTTTCCCGTTGGGAAATAGGGCATGATATCCATTTCCCGGAACTGCTTGGATATTTCGTTGTCGTTTTTTTTGAATTCTTCTTCGGATTCACCAAAAAACAGCACGCTGAAATGGGTCCGGACCAGGCGAATCTTTTCATCCCTGGCCATATCATCAAGGTACTTGTCCAGTTGTTCGGAATTGTTCCTGTTGTCTTTGGAAAATTCCCTGGCTCCGAAAAGATGGCTTTGGAGTTTTTTGAGGTTATTCTTCAGTTTCTGGTGATCATCCATGTAGAAGATCTGGTTGTACACATGGTTGAACTCGAGCCCGAGTCCCAGATTGTCTACAAACCCGCGATGGAATTCAAACTCGTCGCTGCTGGCCTTCTGGTCTACTACGCTGTTTGAGATATTTTCCGGCAGTTGCTTGATGCTTTTGATTACATAGGCTCCTGTTTTGCGATTCCCTATGGTGTAGCCTTTCCCCTTTTCTGCGTCTGTGGTCCGGTCAGCATAAAACCCGTTGAAATAGCTTCTGGTGAATTGATGGATTTGTTTCCCGGTCAGTGGAGTAAGGTGCAATATTCTGGTGCCGTTCAGATATTCCACACTCTGATCAACCTCTGTCAGAAACTGCCTGTTTATTTTTTGCTTTGACAAAAATTCCCTGGTATCGGGAATTTTCCTGAACGGGATTCTGATATTGGGGCTTTTCAAAAACCCGTGGCTTTCTGCATCTATGAAGAACAGGAGTGAATAGTGATCAATCCAGGGTCGGCCCTGAAAATGATCCCTTGTCTGATTTTGAAAAAAATTGCCTTCAGGCAGTCCGTCAGGATTGTAGTTTTTTTTCAGGTAAACATCCTGCTTCAGAATAATGGTGCCCGGCCGGAAATTCTTGAACGCCCGATACCAGATGGAATGAAAATTTTCAAAATCTCCCTCACTTGGTGCATAGGCCTCGGGCAGATCTACCCGGTATGCCTTGATCACATCTCCACTACCCGAGAAAATTCTGTTTTCTTCTACCCCCAGAACGGGATAATGTTTCGATAGTGTCAATGTAACCATTCAGTAGGTGTCGTTGGTTATTTGATCGGGAAACTGCTGGTCAAAAAAGCGATTGAGAATACTTTTATCATACACATAATTGGATACAATAATCACTACAGTTATTGCTGCTGCACACAAAGTGAATTTCACAAATGTCAACTCCGACACCAGTACCATAAAACAAATGCCGGTGGCAATGGCTGTTATGATAAAAGGAGGCAAACCCATTCCCAGCAGCCTCACTTCGCTTTCGGTGCTTTTGTTGATTCTGAATATTTTCAATCAGATATCAATCGTCAGGCCGTTCACAAATTCAATTGCTATTACCAGTGCCATGGCAGACCCCAGGTAAATGCCGACCCTGGTAAGAAAGCCTTTCCAGTTCTTGTTTTCACCCATGATCTCTCCGACATTCATCAATGTGCCAACCAGGAGCACCGCACCCAGAATAATTGGATATAGTGGTCGCAGGGTGTCGGAGACAAAATTTCGCGCAGGGCTGGCCAGATCTGGTCCGGCCTGGGCCAATAATTCCCCGGCAAATCCCAGGAGTAAAAGCCCGGTCAGTAACAGAGTTTGCTTTTTCATCAGTATTGATTTTTGCATTATGTGAATTTAAAAAACTATTCCGATTCAATTCAGGGCCTTGCATTCCTTGATCAACTGCTCAAAATTCTGTTTGGTCTCGGTCGGGGAATAGAGGTTGATGGCTTTCGCCTTCATCGGCACCGCCTTGCTTTCTTCCAGTCTGACCCTGACATTCTTCCCCTGATCATCAAACACAAAGAACTCACCGGGCTTCAATTTGAAAAATTCAAAACCTCTGTGCTTTCTGGTTTCCCGTTTAGAGACATTGATCCGGCTGTCATTCATCGAAAGCACGTTGGCAGACCGGCTGAAGCTCCTGGATTCTTCCTTGATGAACTCGAAAAATTTTTCATAGAATTGCGCGGTATCCGGATCATTGACCTTTCCGAAAAATTTTGTCGACAGATTCGAAAGAATTGCTTTCACCACCTTTTCATCATAAAGGATCTCTCCCTGGACCTTATCCTGGAGTCCCCATATGGTCCCGATATCAAATGATCGCAGTGTTGCTGGCAGTCTGGCCAGGTTAGGTAATTTGAGCGTGGAACCTTCATCCAGAATCAACAGAGACGGATTTCTGTTCTTGACAGACATCAGTCTGATTGCCGATTGAATGATAGTGGCCAGTACTGGTGAGTGCACCTCTTCGTATTTGGGATTGTTCACAATAGCCAGCACAGCAGGGTTATCCGGATCATTCAGGGTAAGATCAAAGTCCGACCCGTTGAGCATCATGCATATTTCAGGGGTCATGACCTTGATGATCATATCCGACAGGGTTGCCTTGACGGCCGCCATCTGTCTGTCGCTGGGAATGCTGTCAAAAAAAGGCCGCGCCAGAATCGAGGCAGTGTTATTCTTTTCAATGAACTGTTTGATTTCCGATACCTCCTTGATCAGCATTATTCCGTTGGCGTATGGCAAGGTGCATTTGAGAGGATATTCCTCTTTCAGACGCCAGATCACTCCTGCCAGCGCCCCTGCAGCTGCGTTCACAAAAAACCGGTTGTCCCCTTTGTGATCCAGGGATCCAAGGTTTTCTACATAGACATTCACAATGCTTCTCACATCCTCTATTCTGGCAAGGTATGAGGGAGATACAGGGTTTACCCTGTGCGAATAATCCGGGTTGGTGGGATACACGGTATAAACCGGTACTGCTGAGTCTTTGAAACAGGAGTAAACGTATTCGGTGAGCTCGAAATCCTTGTAATCGTAAATGATTGCTGAAAGATTCCTGATAGCACAGTGTTCAATGATTGGCAGAAAAACACTTTTTGTTTTTCCGTATCCGGAGGCTCCGAATATGGCCCCTCCCCTCCATAGATCCAGGCTCACCACACCCTTGTTGCTTTGATAATTCACCTGAAAGGTTCTGGATCCTTTGGGTTCTGCTTTTACAAGGACCAGGCTGGCAACAAGGCCCCCGAGCAGAGAAGGAATGAAATAAACAATAGTGTGAACAAGCAGGCTGTATCGGACAAACCCTGCCAGCAACACTCCAAAAATCACATGCAAAACCCCTATCAGTCCAAGCGCTACAATTATGCCCGGAGATTTTCTGAGTATAAAATAGATGGCCAGGGAAAGCACGGTGATTGATGCCCCCATGAACAGTTTGGTGTTTAAGCTGGCTCCGGCAATATCATGAAAAAGATCCTGGAGCATAATTTTCAGGTCGGATTTTGGGATTTATACAGTTCAAACGACCTTTTGAGTATTTCTACCATGCTCATTTCCTTTTCGGCGGCATATACCTTGTAGTCTCTCCTGAATTCCCCCGGTACATAAAAATTGAGTGGTACCGGTTCATTTGATCCAGCTTTTTTCAGGTTTTGCACTCTGGATTCATCTTTTGTTGGTGGACTTCCAAGTTTTTTGTTGGTTTTAACTGTCATGATTTCTTTAATTCATTAAAACATTAATTAACGTTTACATTTTTTAGTTAATTCTATTCACAATTGATTGCGCCAGTTTTTCGGCTCTTTCGTTCAATGTTCTGAATGGTGTTTCACTTACCGCCTTTCCTTCCCGAATGGCTCGTCTGAAAGCAGTTTTTTCCGGAATGTCGCCCTCCAGAGTTTTAAAACCGGTGCGTTTTAAATATTTTACAACTTCTCCGGTTTCTATATCGCTGCTGCCGATTCTGGAAAGCACAAAAACAATTTTTTCCTTCCCTACCCCGTTATCAGTCAATTCATGAGCCAGTCTTATTTGGGGATTTAGATCTTCCAGAGAATTTCCAGTGGGCAAGATCACAAGATTTGATTCTTTGGCTATTTGTCTTGTTACCCTGGTAGAGTGTGGCGCACCATCAAATGCAATCAAATCATAATTGTTGATCAATTTTAATGCCCTGTCTACACCAGCAAATTGTTGCACGGAAATCACAGGCTCCAGCCTTCCTTCAAGTCTCCTGGAATTCCATTCATATGAGGTGCTTTGAGAAGTATCCATATCCGCAATCAGTACTTCACGCCCGGCACGTGCAAATTCGATGGCCAGCAGCCGGCACACTGTGCTTTTGCCAACTCCGCCCTTTTGAGAAATAATCCCGGCTAAAATTGCCATTTTGACATTTTCGTTAACCGGTTATTTAACGGTTACGTATTTTCATTGATTAACGTTTATATTATTTTCATTAATTAACGTTTATATTGTTTTCATTGATTAACGGTTACGTTTGTTCATTGATTAACGTTTATATTATTTTCATTGATTAACGGTTACGTTTATTTTCATTAATTAACGTTTATATTGTTTTCATTGATTAACGGTTACGTTTGTTCATTGATTAACGTTTATATTATTTTCATTGATTAACGGTTACGTTTATTTTCATTAATTAACGTTTATATTGTTTTCATTGATTAACGGTTACGTTTGTTCATTGATTAACGTATTTTACAATTAACGGTTTTCCGTTAACCGGTTATTTAACAGTTACGTTTTTTCATTGATTAACGTTTATATTATTTTCATTGATTAACGGTTACGTTTGTTCATTGATTAACGTTTATATTGTTTTCATTGATTAACGGTTACGTTTGTTCATTGATTAACGTATTTTACAATTAACGGTTTTCCGTTAACCGGTTATTTAACAGTTACGTTTTTTCATTGATTAACGGTTACGTTTGTTTTCATTGATTAACGTTTATATTGTTTTCATTGATTAACGGTTACGTTTGTTCATTGATTAACGTATTTTACAATTAACGGTTTTCCGTTAACCGGTTATTTAACAGTTACGTTTTTTCATTGATTAACGTTTATATTATTTTCATTGATTAACGGTTACGTATTTTCATTGATTAACGGATCATCTCCCCCCCCCATGGAACGGAACGGCTAAACCAGTTGTCACAACCCCAGTTCAGCGACCTTGACCACCGCATCAACCGCTTTTATAATTCCCTTTTTGATAATAGTGGCAGGGATCCCGGCAGGGTGGGCCCCCGAGGTGATCATCCCGGCCACATTATCCACAGCTTTCGAAATAATCCTGTTTCTCAACTGCCTGGCATGGGTCGGTGTATTCAAAATCCGTTGCACCTCTCCTCTGACAGCCATTTGCCCGACCAGTCTTCTTGCTATTTGCCTGGGGTCGGTGGGTGCATTGATCAGCGCCTTTAGATATTTCCCGGCATCGTGCACTTTCGCATGGCGATATTGATAAGATTCCTGCAACGCACGATCATAAGCAAATTTCTTGTCAAATATTCTCTCTGCCTTATTCACAAACTCACTGCGATTGAATCCTGTTTGCACATTTTTCCCGTTCAGTTTATTCTGGCTTCCGCGCGAATTGGCCAGGGGAGAAAGTTTCAATCTTTGCTGCTTGTCACGCCGGCTAACCACCACGTGAACGTGGGTATTTAGTCCTTTTTTCGCATTCCCGGGCAGAATCACTACACCCCCCTTGTCTCTCTGGTATTGCCCCTCAAGCACATTTATCTTTTTTTCAACCCCGGCTTTGCTTCTACCAGTGATATCGGGCTGTTTCAGTTCCTTTTTCAGTGCTGTGATCTCTTTGCGAATCCGCTGGTTATAGGAATAGGATTCCTTGTACTGTATTTCCTGCGGTTTGTACGTGCGCCCGTTTTCGATTTTGGCGAAGTACACCAGGTCTCCACCCTTCAATGGCCGCCCATCAATTTTTCGATTGAAACTTTCGGCATATTGATCCATCACAGCCCGGGTATATTCCTTGAGCAAATCATTGTCAGTGCCTTCTAATTTGGTCTTCACAAACTCCAGTTCCTTCTCACCTGGATTGAGGGTTATCATATAGAATTTGGATTCATCTGCCGATAGTCCTTTATGGTTTGTGTCCAGGACCAGTTCGGCTATGTGTGCCGGCACCTGGTCCTGACAATGGTCAAAAAATTGCTCCTGTTCCACAGCCTCCTTTCCCGGGTTTTCTTTTTCCAGGTAGGCAATCAGTTGACCGGAACTTCCCCGGTTTCCAAAGTAATCAGCGGGCTTGTGGATCTTCACATACATGCCGGCCGATCAACCAAAAATTTCCTCGTACTCACCCTTTTCAATTTCAAGCACATAACCCTTGCCAAACCCGGTTGATTTCCACGATACTGCTGCCTTGATTCTCTCAAAATCAGGTTCAATTCGACTCAGCTTTTTCTCCGCTTTTTCACACCTGATCAAAAGATCTTCGTATTCCTTTTTTGATACGCCCTTCTCCATCACAGCAGAAGCAGGGGCGCTGGCCGGCTCCGGGGCTGCGGTCTGTTCCTCGTCCTCGATGATGCCAGGGGAGTTATCTCTCATGAACTCTGCCAGAACAAGCACCAGGTTGTCCACTTTCTCCGACATGGGAATGATGTGATTCTTCTCCTGGGTCCTGATAAACGATACCAGCGTGTTCCGTAATTGCTTAAGTTCCTCACCGGGTAGTGCAAGCTCCGGATCTTTGGGATCATATCCATTTTTCATGAAAAAATTCACCATCTGGTCGATAAGCACAATACCTTTCCGATCCAATTTTTTTCGTAACTTTTTGAAGTTTTCCCTGGTATCGCAAGTAGCGGTTATGTATACATAATTTTCCATAATGAAAAAAATCATTGATTGAACATCTGAATTATCATTGATTGAACATTAATCTGGAAACAGATAAAACATATTTTAATGCAAAATCAATGATTTTTTGTAAAAGTCAATGATTTATTTTTAAAAAATCATTGATTTGTTTTTTTTATTATGCTGATAATAAGTGTGTTATGAGAAATGAATCGGGCTCTGCCCGATTCCATCTTGCTTACCTTCGGAAACAAGGCACCAGCCGCAGTTTCCGCCTCAGGCGCCAGCCGTCACCGGATTGCTGTGCCCTTCCTTCAGGTTGGGCCAGAGGGGATGGAGATTTTTTTTTCTTGTGGTGAAACTCATTTCCTCAAGAATCCGATATTTGGGATATGAATCAATTTTTTTGTGGGCTTGAAATTCATCATGGACGAGCCAGAACAAATTCAGGGGTTAGCTAAAACTGACCAGGGGCATTGGGAGAGACCGGGAAGGCACCATGATTGCCGGCCACACTGGCCAGGGTATCTGGTCGCTCGACTCGCCACTGGTGGGGTGATTCTACACTTGCAAAGCCCACAGCTCTTTGCCACCTTTGCCTCTGGCTTCACAACCCAAAGATGAATACCCTTACCATCTCCAAACGGCTCATCAAAGCCGGCATGCAACCTGCCACGGCCGAAGAGCAGGCACAGATCCTGGCAGAGATCACAGAACAGCTGGCTACCAGACAGGATATTGAGCAGCTGCAAAAGGCCACCAGACAGGATATTGAGCGTCTGGAACAGCGTTTCGACCAGATGGAAGAAACCACCAGAGAACGCTTCGGGCAGATGGAGAAGATGATCAGGGACCAGGCCGTAAACACCCGCTGGATGATGGGTGTCATGTTTGTTGCCCTTTCTCTGCTGCTCGGTGCCCTGAAACTGTTCTGATTACGGCCCATTTGGGGGCGCTCTGAGCAAGTCCATCAGCCGCAGTTTTGCCCACCTGCCAAAGAATATACCCTTTCACTTCACAACCATGCTCAAAAAACCCCAAAGCCTGGTCAGGCCGCGCATGTGCGGCTCATGTCTCTTCGAGCACATGCCACCCCTTCGTTCCCCGGCAATGGAGTAAACCACAGGGTTTCAGACCAATCAAAGCCTGGGCTTTCAGGGATTGCTCTGAAATCCATTGCCTGAAACCCCGATTGGTCTGGTAAACAACTACCCCCCGGGCAGAGATCTCCTCTCAGAGGGGGTTTCTGGGGCCCACAGGCCCCGCCTGCCATCCCTCTAACCATTTTTTATTTCTTTCCCCTTAAATCGAAAGCTGGCCGGGGCTCCGTGTGTACGGGCCTTGCGGGAGACGGAGCAGCAGGAGCCGGCCAAATTGGGATTGTGGGGGGGCCAATAGGAAAAAGTGAAAAATCGATTTTGGGAAGAGATTTTTCTCCTTGTTTTGACTGTTTGTGCGGCTGGAATTTCTATTCAGTTTGTAAAAAAAACTGAATAGAAATGTGGATAAACTTGCACGCGCAGGCGTGAAACTAAAGTAGTGAAATAACATAAGTAGTTGCTATATATAAAGAGTGATCACGATTAAAGCAACTTTTAGACCACTCAAAACAACTTTTATTTTATAAATTGCTTTATTATCTTGCAGCCCATGACAGACAAGCGATCCACACAAACAACTTTGCCCCTGGCCTGGTCTTTGAGCCAAAAGACTGCAAAGGGCTGATCAAGCAGAACTGGCAGATCACTTTTGCAAGGCAATCCAATGTAGGGGTCTATGGCAAGCGGATCATAGGCCTGGTACTGTCCGAAATAAGGAAGAATAATTACCAGATGATGCCTTACTATCAGTTTCGCGTTTCCGACATTGTTCGGGCATCTGAAGTTAACGATTCAAAGAACGCCTACAAATATTGCAAGGATGCATTGGACGGGCTAATGAAAACATACTGGGCCTTCGAAGATCCCGAGAAAGAAATCTACATTCCCAAGCACCTGATTAACACAAATACAAGCCTCAAAAAGGATGGATATGAATATGGATACCGGGAAGGAACTATCACGATGGTATTCAATGGTACCATGCACAAGCTTCTTATGGAGCTTGCCCACTATTCGAGCTTCGAGCTCGAACCTTATATGAAATTCAGAAGCTGGTATTCAACCCGGCTATGGGAGTTCTTCTCAGCCTTCAAAGACACTGGTAAATGGTACGTCGATATTGACGAATACCGCAAGTTGATGGACTGTGAAAAGAAGTATCGAAGTACAAATATGTTTGTTAAAAAAACCACCGAAGAACCTCTGGAAGAATTCAAGGGAACGGACTTCGAGGGCTTTGTCATCGAAAAGGTTTTTGCCCGGTTCTCCGGACATGGAAGACCACCGGTCATTGGCCTCAATTTCATCTTCGGCAAAGCAAAAACCACCCACGATAAGATCGAGGAATGGAAGCAATATTCCGAAGTACATAAAAGATGCGGGGAGAGATTGATCGGTGTGTGGAAGGTCTCTGAATCTGTTTTCTTCAAGCACGCCCCCCGGATTGGATTGAAGCGGCTCAACGAACTGATCTACCAGTGGCAGGTGATGGACTCGGATCCCAAAACACGGATCAAAAACCGGGCCGCCTACTGCAACAAGGTGCTGAAAAAAGAAAATGAAGATGATCTAAAAAATTGAGATAAAGGCATCCAGGCCCCGGTAAACCGGCCCACCCGCAAAAACCCGTTTGCCTGATGAAAAGGAAAAGTCAACCTTTATTTTTTTCTATTTTTCCCCTGCGCCGGTTCCGCAATAGCCCTCCCGCATTTGCGGCCAATGTGAATGTGGCAGGTTCTACTACCGATTATTGCCGATCTCATCTTTCGTACCAGTGGTGGGCGGAGCTTTCCCATTTTTTGGATTGTTGGTAGTAATACGGGTTTTGTATGACAAAGCCCCCTCTGGCTACTCAAGCTACTCAAGACAAAATCTCTTACCTATGGGGTGGGAGATGCTAGTAAAAGAGACCCTGAGAGCTTGAACTTTCCATCCCGAGAGCTTCCACTGGTGGGGTGATTCTACACTTGCAAAGATGGCCGCTCTTTGCCACCTTTGCCTCTGGCTTCACAACCCAAAGATGAATACCCTTACCATCTCCAAACGGCTGATCAAAGCCGGTATGCAACCTGCCACGGCCGAAGAGCAGGCCCAGATCCTGGCCGAAATCACATCCGAGCTGGCTACCAAAGAGGATATTCAGCGCCTGGAGCAACGCTTCGAGCAGCGTTTTGAACAGATGGAAGAAACCACCAAAGAACGTTTCGGACAGATGGAAGAAACCACCAGAGAACGCTTCGGACAGATGGAGAAGATGATCAGGGACCAGGCCGTAAACACCCGCTGGATGATCGGTGTCATGTTTGTTGCCCTTTCTCTGCTGCTCGGTGCCCTGAAACTGTTCTGATTACGGGCCATTTCACATGTTCAAAAAAACCCGAAGCCTGGCCAGGCCGCGCAGTTGCGGCCTATGTCTCTTCGAGCACATGCCACCCCTTCGTTCCCGGCAATGGAGTAAACCGCAGGGTTTCAGACCAATCAAAGCCCTGGGCTTTCAGGGATTGCTCTGAAATCCATTGCCGGAACCCCGAAAGTCACTTAATTGAAGAAAAAAAGGGCGAGAGACGAGACACCCTTTTTGGAGGAACCGGTTCAATTTGAATGGTTCCTCTTTTTCTTTCCGCCCAAGCCGCTCTAAGCGAACATCTCCCGATTTTGATCCCCACTACCCCCGCAGCAGAGATCTCCTCTCAGAGGGCGGTTTCTGGGGCCCACAGGCCCCGCCTGCCATCCGCCCAGCTCCCCCAAAGCCCCCGTTTTTTTCCCCTTAAACCGAAAGTTGGCCGAGCTCCGCGGCGCACTGGCCTTGCGGGAGACGGAGCGGCAGGATCCGGCCAATTGGGTTTTTGAGTGAGGCCATTAAAAAAAATGAAAAATCGATTTGGGGAAGAGATTTTTCTCCTTGTTTTCACTGTTTGTGTGGCTGGAATTTCTTTTTCAGGGTTTTCAAAATTGTATCATATAGAATTATGCATCACAAATTGTGAATTTGTATAATTTGTATATTTGAGAGAGGTTCTAATATGCTGTATATGAACATATTACAGCAATTAACTGTGACAGATTACCCTTTAACTGTGACAGATTACGCAAATAGCTCCAGAAAGCCCCCCCCCCAATCACTTGGAGTTTTAACCAGGGGATGAATGGAGCATTTCATTTATTTTTTTGATCTTCAATGTACCGCTTGATGGTGTGCTCGGAAATATGTCCTATAGATTCACAGTAATAGGATCGCGTCCACAAAGTAGGTATTCTGCTTTTGATGGCCGGGTATTTTTCTCGCATTATCCTACTGGAATATCCTTTCAATTGCTGTATGATATAATGAGGAGCAAGTATTGGCGCCGATTTAACGAAGAGATGTACATGATCAGGCATCACCTCCATTTTTTCAATTGATATGCCCAACCTGTGGGCTTTCTCAACAAGCAAATCTTTAAGAATTTGATCGTATGGAGGAACAAAAACCTTTCTTCGATATTTAGGGCACCAGATTAAATGATAGGCTACATTGTATACTGAATGCTTGCTTTGTGTCCAGCGATTTCGTTGCATATAGTATGAATATATCTTGTCCAAATATATATATTTTTGTATATTTAGAATTATGAAAAGGCCATATTTCGCTCAAACCGAAAATCCTGATCCCGATATTCACAAATCAAAACATTTCAATCGGCTTGAAGAAGCTAAACAATAGCTGGTTTCCCTCAAAAATGCCATCCTTTATAACAGAGATACCTTTAAAAGTAACAGCTAGCCAGGCGCGTAAATTGGAGAGTGCATTCTTTGCTGCTTCGCAAATTTATAACGCGTGCCTTGGCGAAGCGATGAAAAGGTTAGATCGTATGAAAGTTGATCCGCAATATGATATAGCCAGGGAATTAAAAGGAAACGCACGAAAAGATAAATATTCAACGCTTCGAAAACAGTATCAATTTTCAGAATATGCGCTTCACGCTTATGCAAAACAATGGACGAAAACCTGGCTTAATGATCAGCTGGGCGTACACGTAATACAAAAGCTTGCCACCAGGGCATTCAAAGCAGTAAATGATTATTCAATCCATCTACATGGGAAACCTCGCTTCAAAGGTCTTCGTGGAATTCACTCAATAGAAAACAAAAAAAACGGGGCAAACATGTGTTGGAAAGAGAATCATCTCTTCTTCTCAAAGATGGAGTTGAAAGCGTTCCTGGATCGATCTGATCCTTCGGATGAAGTCATACAACATGGTCTGTCCTGTAAGGTCAAATATACCCGACTGGTGCGAAAGAATATAAATGGTAAGGTTAGGTACTATTGCCAACTTATTAATGAAGGACAATCTTTCCTAAAGCCTGAACACAGTATTAGCAAACATTCTGTAGGACTGGATATAGGACCCAGTACCATTGCTATAGTAAGTACAGAAAAAAAACAGGCTCATCTACTACAATTTTGCAATGAACTAAAAGAGATTCAGAAAAGAAAAGCAGCATTGCAGCGCCAAATAAGCCGCCAGATTCGTGCTAATAATCCTGGTGGATTTCATTTAGATAGCTGGATTAAAAAGGATAAGCACTGGAAAAGAAAAAAGGGCGTCAATAAAAAGGGTATCCGATGCAACTATCAAAGCAAAGCACTTCAAGCAAATTTCGGAAAGCTGGCAGAGGTGGACAGGAAACTTGCAGCACATAGAAAATCACTACATGGAAAACTGGCTAATGATATTCTATCACTTGGAAATAACATCAAAACAGAAAAACTTTCCTACAAATCATTCCAAAAGATGTATGGTAAAAGTGTAGGATATCGTGCACCGGGGATGTTTGTTTATATGTTATGTCGCAAGGCTGAAAGAGCCGGTGGCATGGTAGAACAATTCAGTACCTTCAATACAAAGCTTTCACAAACCTGCCATTGTGGACTCCAACAAAAAAAACGACTGTCAGAACGATGGCATCAATGCAATTGCGGAGCCCAGGCACAACGCGATCTTTATTCTGCTTATCTGGCATGTTTTGTAGAAAACGATACATTGATAGCATCCAATGCTGCAAAGCACTGGAAAGGTATGGATACGTGCCTGCTCTCGGCTATTAACAAGATAAAACAATCGAATGGTAAGGCATTGCCTTCCAGCTTTGGAATCATCCAGAGTAAGAGATTGTCGAGACAAAAGTCTGTAATGAACAAGCCACTCGAGGCCTTTGCTGAGGAGAGTGTGGTGGACTACAGAACCTCACGTGTTTAAACCGTGAGAGTGATCAGAATACAGCATCCAATCATCCGACCATAATCCAGGTCGGGGCGCTGATGCCGGGGCTTTGGGGTTTTTTGAGCATGTGAAATGGGCCGTAATCAAAAGAGTTTCAGGGCACCCAGCAGCAGAGAAAGGGCAACAAACATGATGCCCATCATCCAGCGGGTGTTTACGGCCTGGTCCCTGATCATCTTCTCCATCTGCCCGAAGCGTTCTCTGGTGATTTCTTCCATCTGTTCAAAGCGTTTGTCCATCTGTTCGAAGCGTTTGTCTACCTGTTCAAAGCGCTGCTCCAGGCGCCGGATATCTTCTCTGGTGGCCTTTTGTAACTGCTCAATATCCTGTCGGGTAGCCTTTTGCAACTGCTCAATATCCTGTCGGGTAGCCTTTTGCAACTGCTCAATATCCTGTCTGGTAGCCTTTTGCAACTGCTCAATATCCTGTCTGGTGGCCAGCTGTTCGGTGATCTCAGCCAGGATCTGTGCCTGCTCTTCGGCCGTGGCAGGTTGCATGCCGGCTTTGATGAGCCGTTTGGAGATGGTAAGGGTATTCATCTTTGGGCTGTTGAACTCACCCCTCAAAGGTGGAAAAGAGCTGGGGGCTTTGCAAGTTTAGGGTCTTTGTTTGCTGATCCAGATTTCAGTGAGTAGCCTCCAGTTGAACCAGGTCAATTTCTTCTTTAAATTTTTCGAGTTCGGATTTGGAATTTGACATCGACATTTTTTTGACAGTTATAAAAACTTTGAAGACGGAACAGAAGAAAGTCAAATCAGAAGAAAAGCCACACCAAAAGCTAAAGAAAGGCAAGAAGTTGTTGGATAAATTCAAGCGACTTGACCAGGAGAGATAAATCAAAAAAGTAAACAATAATTTTTAATAAAAAATTAATAAAAATGACTCTGCAATTCTTATTGCTTCAATTCAAAACCAACCTGATTGAATTTTGGAATTACATTTATGGAATCATCATTTTTATGGCCATTGCCTTTTTTGTTTGGTGGGCATTTGAGATTGCTGGAAAATTCAAGGAAGACCAATCAGAAGGGAAAAAGGCGATGCAAGCATTTTTCATTGCCATGGCGTTCTCTTTTGGTATCATCTTCTTCGTGACTGCTCCCCGCCTTACTCAGGCGAGGCTTCCAACTTCTCAGGCCGCAACTGTCGCCAGGACAGATTTACGCAGGCCTCCATTGGCAGAGACGGTCAGACCAGCCGCCTTTAATTTCAGTATACCTTGCTCTTTGATATTCAAAGCAGCATTCTGATCTCGGTCAATCCCTTTTTTTCCGCAACAGGGACAATCCCAATTGCGGACGCTCAAAGGCATTGATTCGACTTTATGACCACAGGCATTATGGATTTTTGAACTCGGGAAAAATCCATCAATTTCTATCTTGTGTTTACCTTGGGCTTTCGCTTTGTACCCGATTTTTAGTCCCAGTGAGTGCCAGGACGCATCAGCTATGTGCTTTGACAGCCTGCGGTTTTTGAGCATGTTTCTGACTTTCAACGATTCCACAACGATTGCCTGGTTTTCGTCAACCAGTTGTTTGCTCAGGATGTGCTGAAAGTGGTTTCGGGCATTGGCTGTCCGCTCATGGCATTTGGCAACAAGCAATCTTGCCCTGGCCCTTCCCTGGCTTCCTTTTTGTTTTCGGGACAATTTCTTTTGTTTGCGCCGCAGGTTGCCCAAGGATTGCTTTATAAACCCTGGATTATCGATCTTTTGAAAATTTGAATCAACTATCAAATGGGTTAATCCAAGGTCAAGGCCAATCACTTTATTTTCATCCACTGTTGTAATAGGAGATGGTGTTTTCAATCCATCTTCTACAAGCAAAGAAGCGTAGTATTTACCTGTTGCGCTTCGAGACAATGTGATACTTCTCAGCTTACCTTCAATAGCACGATGAATACGTGCTTTGACGGGTTGACATTTTGGCACTTTGATCCAGTTATCGCCAAAACTGACGCTTGTACAATGGTAGCTGGACTGCTTGCCGCGTTTACGCTTGACACGGGGGTATCTGGCCGCAAACTTTTTGTCAAAGAAGTTTTGAAAAGCGCGATCCAGGTTAATGCATGCTTGCTGTAATGCGATGGCATCATATTGGCTCAACCAATTGTATTTGCCGCTCTTCTTGGCAACAGCCAGTAATGGCTTGAGGTCATTTTTGACACTCAGTGACCTTTGATGATGTGTGTACCAATGCTTTTTAATATCCAGAGCCCTATTGTACACAAAGCGTATGGCGCCAAATTGAGCGTTTAAAAAAACGGTTTGTTGTCCGGTGGGATATATGCGTACTTTAGTCGCTCTTAACATATCAGTGTGTATGCATGTAAATATAACAATACAGGCTTATAATGACTATATTTAAGTGTTTTAAATTTTAAGTGTATTTCAGTGTACAACGATTTAATCAGAAAAAGGCATTCGGTTACCAATTTAAAGACACACCTGGTGTTCACACCAAAGTATCGGAAAAAAATATTTAAAAGACAGCATATGATTTTCTTGAAGAATACGTTCTTTCAGGCATGTGAAAAAATGGGGTGCCAATTACTTGAATTTAATGGGGAAGTTGACCATGTCCATCTTTTGATTCAATATCCTCCCAAGCACTCCGTTTCTGTTATCGTTAACGCTCTCAAGGCTGCAAGTAGCAGAAGATTGAGAAGTGAGTTTGCCGATCTTAAGCGTTTTAGTAATCTTTGGTCAAGAAGCTACTTTGCTGCAAGTGTGGGCGGCGCACCTATAGAAGTACTCAAGCAATACATTGAAAATCAAAATAATCCAACCCAATAATGGCGCCTTATATCCCCGTCGTTCAACGGCGAGGGTTTACGGCGTTATTGCTAAATTGAAGAAAAAAAGGGCGAGAGACGAGACACCCTTTTTGGAGGAACTGATTCAAATTGAATGGTTCCTCTTTTTCTTTCCGAAAATCCGGCCCATTTTCTTCCCTTAAACCGAAAGCTGGCCGTGCTCCGGGGGCGCACGGGCCTTGCGGGAGACGGAGCAGCAGGAGCCGGCCAAATTGGGTTTGTGTGGGGGCCATTTTAAAAAGTGAAAAATCGATTTGGGGAAGAGATTTTTCTCCTTGTTTTCACTGTTTGTGCGGCTGGAATTTCTTTTCAGTTTTTTTTACAAACTGAAAAGAAATGTGGATAACCATTGAAAATACAAACTGAACTGTAATAAATGTTCAGGGGAGGAAACCTTAACCTGCTTGTAATCAGATAGTTAGTGATTTTTTTCCATGTTTATTATAAAACATAATATATCATATGTTTATCGGTTTTTTGAAAATTGATGTAACTCATTGATAGTGAGTTAGTTGCAAGAGATTTTTTTAGGCTAACTGGGACTTCTTTAATACTTAAGAGGACTTCTTTAATACTCTTTTTATTTCTAACTGGGACTTCTTTAATACATTCGGGGAATTTAATATTGCAAATCCTTATTCATTCTTTAGCTTTGACTAATTATGGGGAAAAGGGGGAGACGTACTATCAAAGAGACGCCCAAAGAGATAACTCAAAGCTACCTGGTAACTTCGGCAAGGTATGATTTTTCCGTTTTTGAAAAGCGCATTTTGTACCGTATTGTCGAGCTCATCCAGGCTGAACTAAAAGGCCAGCCTATTGGGCAGGGGATCACCATCCAGCCCAACTTGTTTGACGACAGGGATATAACAATGCCTGTTTCAAGGTTTCTGCGGGATGGAGAAGTAGACAAAAATCACTACCAGGTAAAGAAAGCCTTTACGGCACTGCAGAAAAAACTCATCCAGAAAGAGGATGAAAAAAGGTGGATAAGCTATCAGGTTATCGGTACAACTGAAATACAAAAATGGGATGATACAGTGACCTTCAGAATTGATAAAAACCTGTATGAGGACCTGTTGGACTTCTCCAGGGGATATACGCAATATGAGCTGCAAGTAGCCTTCAATTTCCGCAGTCAGTACACCATGCGCTTTTACGAGCTGCTCAGTAAAAACAAAATGCATTCCATCACCTACAGCCTGGACCAGCTCCGTCAAATGTTCATGTTGGAAGGTAGATATGCTCTGACAAAAGATTTCATTAAAAAAGTAATTGACCCTGCCCAAAAAGAACTGGAGAAAAGCAAGGCTCCTTACTGGTTCACCTACGAACCGGTCAAGACCGGAAGAAGGTTCACGCACATAAAATTCAGGGTCCATTATCGCCCCGAATTTGACGGGGGTGTGAAGAAAAAAACATCTGTCCGGTGGGAGGTTTCAGGAGAGTTCCTGGATATTCTGAACCGCGCCCTGGACACCGATAATCAAACCTGGAAACCCCATCGTGAATTGCTTGCGAAAGCGGAAAAAATAGAACCCGGCGAAATTCAGAAAATTTTGCACAAAGCCCCGCAAGCCAGAAACCCTGTCGGATATGTCATAGGTGCCTTCAAAAGACAGGTGCAGGCAAAAGGGACAGGGCAAGAGTCATTATGAATAAAAAGAGCCTTTCCGTATTCCTGTCAGTGGCCCTGGTTGGCCCCGGGGAACCCCCTGCCATCCCGGTAGAATACAGAGGAAGCTCCCTGGCAAAAACCCTCACCCTGAAGCAAACAACCGAACAACATCAAACCGACGAAATTATTCCCGATGTGGATTCCACACTGATTCCATCTCTTGTTGGCGGATGTGGTGTAAACTGGAATGAAAACCTCGGGGCGACCGATTTTCCCGATGTGCGCGCCTGGGCCCCTTACGATCTTGATCCGGGGAGTCACGGGGCTTATTATTACGACGAGAGATTCAAGCCAGAGTTCTGCTCGCTGGACAGCAACCTGACAGGCCGCGATATCGGATTAAAGTATGCTTTTGAGAGAAAGTACTACGGCAACAAGGTTGTAGCCATTGTCGATAGCGGGCTGGGGCAGAGCTTTGAATACCGGGAACGAGATGATGGTGAATTAGGTGAATTAGTGATCAGGTATCATCGGGATCTGGACGGCCGCCGGTGGGAAAACAGGGATGAGGTATATGGTAACGGAATAGATGATGATAATAACGGTTATGTCGATGACCGCTACGGATATGATTTCTATTATGACACCGGCGATACCACCTCGATAAGATCGCCTTATACCACCCGTCATGGCATGAACATGGGCCGGGTGGTAGCAGGCAATATCAATGATACAAGCTGGATCAATTACCGGTTTGAGCCCAGAGATCGCCCCTGGCCAATGATTTCAGCACTGGGCGTCTGTCCCGAGTGCAAGTTGATGGATGTCAAAGTATGGGGCGAGGGAGATGAAAGGAATTATTCCAAAAATGTGACGGGTGAGGCGATCCGCTATGCGGTGGACAACGGGGCCGACGTTATCCTGCTGGCCCAGGGGTTTAATGGAATTACGCTGCCGAGTCGATACCAGATGGACGGGAGCTACACCACCGATTTGATTGATGAGTACTTTAGATTGTGGTATGAACCGGAGCTGCCCGAGGCCTTACAATACGCCTGGGAGGGGGGCGTGCTGGTGGTAGGAGCGGCAGGAAACAAAAATCAGGGAACCCAAACAAGCCTGGAAAAAGCCCATTACAATACGGTGACCAATCATCCGGCCGTGATCCAGGTCGGGGCGCTTTTGCCGGGGCTTTTGTCGCACTTCCATGACATCTCATACGATGGGCACAGCCTTGATATTGTTGTTCCCGGGTGGCTCTTCTACGGCAATCTGTACAGTGCCGGTACTTCCAACTCGGCCGCCCTGGCAGCAGGGATGATCGCAAATTTCTGGTCGGAGCACCCCGGCCTCAGCCACTACCAGGTCAAAAAGAGAGTTATCGAAACGGCCCGCGACATGGTCTTTGATCTGAAGGCAGACAGCATCTTTTGGCGCATAGGAGGGGGGGGAATACAGAGAATCCGCAACCTGGACCGGAAAGTACTGGGTTTTCGGAGATTGTGGAATGATGTCCCGGGCAGAGACGATTACTACGGATATGGCATGCTCCATTTCGAGGACCTGTACGAGGACCGCAGGCACAGGGAAGTGGAGATCGACCCTCTAACCGGCAGTGTGGATGGGTACCAGGCCCCGACCGAGGGGAAGCTTTCCGACTACCCCCAGGATTTTATTGACTGGTACAACGAGGTACTGGTAACGGGCATCGAAGAGCCGACACAGGCCACGATCAGGATTTACCCCAACCCTGCCAGGGATATTCTCAATGTGAGTGGAGAAAGTGGCGCACAATATGTAATTTTCAACACTGCTGGAAAAAAAGTAATGCAGGGAGCCCTTGGGGACCGGATTGATGTGAGGGGGCTGGGAAGCGGGATGTACCTTTTGCATATTCATGATACCAGATCATCTGGCAAATTATGGAGCGGACGATTCATCAAAAACTGATAGCGGTTTTCATTCTGCTGCTGGCAGGAATTTCCCGGTTGCAGGGTCAAATCCAGAGCTGTGGATCACCCCTGGAGCCGGACTTTGTATTCAATAGCCCGTCGGGGGTGATTGAAAACAGTGCCTGGATTGATCTGGATGATTACGTGTCGGTCACAGAAACCTCACACCCCGTTGACTACGGGGTGTGTGCAAGCTCGACGGTGAGCACAATGTCAAGCTGGTCGATCACGATAGGCAGTGCCAGTGCCGACCTGGAGGCTTTCACGGTGAACAACTCCGAAGGGCGCATCTATTTCCCGACCACGCCAAGCACAGAACAGATCACCCTTGTCATCAGCTCAACGATCACAAAGACGTTCACTGTCAAAAACAACCGGGTATGTACCGTGTATGACCCGGGGACCGGGACCTCCGAGGTGCGCTGTATCACATCGAACACGAATGTGACCCTGGATGCAATTGCAAAATCACAGACCAACAACTCGGTTGCCATAACATTGAAGGAAAGTAAAACCCTGACCCCGGGGTCAGATTATACGTTTCCATCGACCGTTTGTGATGGTGACGGAATCACCGTAGAGATAACCTCTCCCCGGTCAGGCTCTACCTACCGCCTGCGCCCTTCGAGTAATACAAGTTCTATAGTAGCCAGTGAAACGGGTGGAGATGTTGTACTGGACGCGACCCAGCTGGGTCAGTTGTGGAATGCGGATGATGAGGAATACCGGTTCATTGTCACAGAAAAAAGAGACTATGAGTATGAGACAATTGATAATTCGGACTCATATCAAGCGTGGATCACAGAAGAAGACCCTTCGATCTCACAGATCACAGGCGAAAGCCATATATGTCCCGGCTCTTACAGTCAGACCTATTCGGTCCAGGCCGGTAACGACGGTTACGACTGGAAGTGCACCAATTGCAGTCTGGATTCTGACGATGGAAGCCGCACGATGACCGTAACCTGGGACAAGAGCAAATCCAGCGGAAAGATCGAGGTAAGGGCGTATGAGACTTCTGAAAACGGAACCAGTTGTTACACCGGATGGGAGGATGTGGATGTGGATATAAAAAGTTATTCGACCTGGACTGTCGGTGGCGATGACCAGGTGTGTAACGGAGCAACGGGAAGCGTAACCCTGTCAGGTTCGACGGGCGCGAAAACCTACCGGCTGTACAAGGGGGATACCAACCATGACCAGGACAAAACAGGAACCGGCGGAGCCCTGGCCTGGTCAGGGCTGGCCACAGGCAGCAGCTGGACCGTGAAGCTGGTTCACAGCTCTGAATGCGGCGAATATTCAATGGGTACCCACACGATCGGTGAGCGGGCAAAGAGTGCTGCACCAACCTCGATCAGTGGAACGGCCCAGATATGTGCCGGGTCAGGGGTGGCACTGACCGCCGCAACCGCCAATACAAATACAGGCTGGGACTGGCAGTTTTATACAGGCTCCTGGAGTAGTAGCATTTCCGACCAGGATAACAATACGCTGAGCCACTCGGCGGTCCCGGGCACAACAAAATACCGGGCAAGGTATCTGGATCAGAACAGTTGTGAGAGCAGCTGGAAGGAATACACCGTGCACATTGAAAGCATCCCGGCAGCACCAACTATTTCCGGGCTCTTCACAAATATCTGCGTGGATGATGAAGAACAGACTTATGCAATCTCTGGAACGGCAGACAGCTTTGAGTGGGAAGCCACAGGCGGGGTACCTTCGTCAGGAACAGGGGATGCCACGATCACCTGGGACAAGACAAAATCGTCCTGGTCGATCAAGGCCAGGAGCATCAACACTCAGGGGGCAGCCTTGTGTCCCGGCCCATGGACGACGCAAGTGGTGACTCTCAGAAAAGATGTGGATTTCTACACGGTCGGTGGCGATGACTTTGTGTGTGATGGTGAAACCGGAGAGATAACACTGGATGATAGCCAGACGGAATTTACCTACTATTTATTCATTTCAGATACCCAGGTGCCAGCATCAGCAAATGCGGGAAGCGGTGAGGCATTGAGCTGGACCGGGGTTGCTCCGGGAACCTACCAGGTGAGGGTTCATCATGGAGCAACTTGCGGGTATTATTCAATGGGCACGCACACAATCAGTGAGCGGGCAAAGAGCACTGCACCAACCTCGATCACAGGGACGGCACAAATTTGTGCCGGGTCCCAGGTGACACTGACTGCCGCAACCGGCAATACAAATACAGACTGGGACTGGCAGTCCTCGGATGGCTCGTCGTGGAGTAGTAGCATATCCGGCCAGGATGACAATACCCTGAGCCACTCGGCGGTCCCGGGGACAACAAAGTACCGGGCCCGCTATCTGGATCAGAACAGTTGTGAGAGCAGCTGGAAGGAATACACCGTGCACATAGAAAGCATCCCGGCAGCACCAACTATTTCGGGGCTGTTTGCAGACATCTGCGTGGACGATGAAGAACAGACTTATGCGATCTCGGGAACAGCGGACAGCTACGAGTGGGAGGCTACGGGCGGGGTGCCAGCCTCAGGAACCGGTAATGCCACGATCACCTGGGACAAGACAGAATCGTCCTGGTCAGTCAGGGCCAGGGGCATCAACACCGAGGGTGATGCAACTTGTCCCGGCCCATGGACGACGCAAGTGGTGACTCTCAGAAAAGATGTGGATTTCTACACGGTCGGTGGCGATGACTTTGTGTGTGATGGTGAAACCGGAGAGATAACACTGGATGATAGCCAGACGGAATTTACCTACTATTTATTCATTTCAGATACCCAGGTGCCAGCATCAGCAAATGCGGGAAGCGGTGAGGCATTGAGCTGGACCGGGGTTGCTCCGGGAACCTACCAGGTGAGGGTTCACCATGGAGCAACCTGCGGGTATTATTCAATGGGATCGCACACGATCGGTGAGCGGGCAAAGAGCGCAGCACCGACCTCGATCAGTGGAACGGCCCAGGTATGTGCCGGGTCCCAGGTGGCACTGACGGCCGCAACCGGCAATGCAAGTACGGACTGGGACTGGCAGTTTTATACAGGCTCATGGAGTAGCAGCATTTCCGGCCAGGATGACAATACCCTGAGTCACTCGGCGGTCCTGGGGACAACGAAGTACCGGGCCCGCTATCTGGATCAGAACAGTTGTGAAAGCAGCTGGAAAGAATATGCGGTGCATATTGAAAGCATCCCGGCAGCACCAACTATTTCGGGGCTCTTCACAGACATCTGCGTGGGCGATGAAGAACAGACTTATGCGATCTCGGGAACGGCTGACAGCTACGAGTGGGAAGCCACGGGCGGGGTGCCAGTCTCAGGGACCGGGGATGCAACGATCACCTGGGACAAAACAAAGTCCGACTGGTCAATCAGGGCCAGGGGTATCAACACTCAGGGGGCAACCTTGTGTCCTGGCCCCTGGACGACAGAGAATGTGATCCTGAGGAAGGATGTGAATTTCTACACGGTCGGCGGCGATGATTTCGTGTGCAATGGAGAGACGGGGGAGATCAGACTCGATGATAGCCAGGCGGATTACAACTATTTCCTGTTCGACGCAGATGTCCAGGTGGCTGGCAGTTCGAATGCCGGCTACGGAGGCGCACTCTCCTGGAGTGGTATTTTGCCCGGCATTGAATATGAAATCAGGGCGTACCATCCGCAGTGTGGATGGTATTCAATGGGTTTTCATACCATCACCGAAAGGACTATACCGGCTGCGCCGAACATAACAGGGATTACCGACATTTGTATTGACAGTGATATCACTCTGGTGGCTTCTACTTCCAATGCCTCCACTTCATGGGTATGGAGCAAAAAGGAGCAGGACACCTGGGCGGTAATCCCTGGAGAGGAGTCAGCTGATTTGGTTCACACAATCAATGGAGATGTTACAGCTTTCAAGGCGGTTTATATTGACCAGGATGGCTGTCTCAGTGCTGAAAAAGTAATAGCAATCAATCCGGTTCTCAGCCCAGCAGAGCCAACAATTTCAGGAGAAACCGATATCTGCGTTTCAGACCATATTCAGCAATACACCGTCAGCGGCGATGCCGATGATTTTGAGTGGGCCGTGGTAGGTGGTTCACTGGACAGGCTGGCCGGCAGGGCGGTAACAGTGAGCTGGGATGAAAGCAAATCTTCGGGATGGAAAGTTCAGGCCAGGGGAATCAACAGGGGCGGGGCGGCCTTGTGTCGGGGCGCATATCAGACATATGAGGTGAGGGTCAGTCCACCCGGCGAATTGACAATTGATGAGGTGGAATTTTGCCCCGAATCCCGCGAAGTCAATCTGTTTGATCAGGTCGACGACACACACGGCAGCTGGTCGGGCAGCGGGCTGTTCAACCACAGCTTTGTGAATCCAGAAAGCCTGGGAGAAGGCGATCATTATTTCACCTATACTACCCTGCCTGATGGCGGCTGCCAGGAAAGTGGTGAGATGAAATTTACCGTTTATCAGAAACCCCAAGAACCCATGCTGGCAGAAATCTATAACGTTTGTCCTGGTGAACAGCGGACCATTGAAGTGGGTAACGCCATTGATGGTCTGTCCTATGACTGGTATTATGCTTCGAATGATGAGTGGTTTGCCCAGGGCAGACGGGCAGATATTGATACCGACCTCGATTTTGATTTCTACGTCGTAGCGACCAACCAGGTCCGCTGTTCAGCTGCCGCCGCTTCAGGTGTGCGCGCTCATGGTATCAGCGGAACGATCTCGTCTTCTCCGGGTGTTCAGATCCAATCCGGGGAAGCGGTGAAGTTTCAAACAACGGCTGTCGGCAACAGCTACTATTGGGAATTCACCGGGGATTACAGAAGCGATCTGGCCAGTCCGATCATGGTGTTTCATCTTGCCGATACCATCGACGTTTCACTCACAGTGGTCAACCAGTTCGGTTGTGAGAGGGTTTTCGAATATGAGGACTTCCTGATCGTTGATGATGTCAAGGGTGTCTATGGCAATAGTGTCGAAGATGTTCGTTCCTCTCTTCGGGAGCGGGTGGTTATCGAGGAGAATGGCACGACCATGAAATTCTATCCCAATCCGACTCCCGGAACAATCCTGAACATTGAATTCACCTCGATTTTCGCCGAAACCATATCCATTAAAATCTATGATTTGAACCTGAATCTGCTTGGCTTCCAGCAGTTCCATGTGGCCGAGGGACAAAACAATCTCCAGATTGATGTAAGCCGGGTCAAACCGGGTCTCTACCTTGTCTGGATCGTGGGCCGGCAATGGAATGTGCCTATGCTGTTTGTCGGTAGCAAACAGTGAGCCCGGCCCTCATGCGAAAGATACTCTTGTGTATGCTGGCCACCGCCGCCATGATGACCCTCAGCGCTTGTGACAGGGATCAGGAATATATCGAAGGGCTGAACACCGCACCACAGATAACCTTGCACACCGGCTTTGAAAGCGGTGTTCAGATAGAGGATTCCATCAAGGTCAGTAGTAAAATCACTTTGTTCTGGTTTTCGGTTGGCATCAAGATCGAGGATATCAATTCAAACATTAAAATGGTAAGAATGGACACGGTGCAAAGCGGGCCTTTGCTGTTGGTTCAATCCGACAGTATTCTGGTGGATTTGCAATTGGTTGACCCTGACAGCAAGCAAGATTCTATCGTGATGAAAGTGGCTATTCTTGCCCCCGGCACACATACGGTGAAGTTCACCATCATTGACAGTTTTTCAAGGAGGGATTCGGCAACCCTGGAGTTGCAGGCATTTGAAAACCTGTTGCCTGTGGTTGAATACCGGGTGAAACCCAGCCCCTTGAGCGATCATATTCGTATCATTGATTTGTCAGATTCCTATGACCGGGACAGTCGCCATGGCGGGGGGATCGTGCTGTACAATTTTCACTTGGATGGCAAAGAACTCACCAGTACAGAAAGCGGACTGGCTTATGCTTTTCCCACGCGGGGCACTTACATTGCGGTGGTTTTTGTTACCGACAACAACCTTGAAAATTCAGTTGAAAAGAGCTTTTCGATTACGATTGCCTGAAGCCTGCGGGCCCCTGTGGTGTCTTGTGAAAATCACAAGGATGATTTTATCATTTTGCCTGGTTTTGTTTGCTTTCACTGTCAGTGAAGTTCACTCCCAGGAGGTCCAGGGTGAAAAGATGATTGGCGCGGGTTATTTTCTTCAAAGTTCCGGCTTCGGTTTCCGAATTGATTTCACCTATTCATTGTCTCCTCGTCTTTTTGTGGAAACCGCGGCGGGCTTTCACCGGCAAGAATACAAGGGGGTTCGAATTGAAAGAATCCCCCTCAGGTTTGGGGCAAAGTTCAGGCTGCTGGATTTTTTTGACGGCAAGCTGGTGTTTTTTCTGGGCGCTGCCGCGGTGGTGAAAAAACAGACGATCTCCGGTATCATACCCTCACGTGATCCCCAACGTTTGATTTACGGAGCAGGTCCGGTGGGAGAAATGGCATTGAATCTCGGCAAAGGAACGAGTTTGAATTTTCGCCTTGAACAAAACATCATATTGAATGAGAAGGTCCGCCGTCAGGATGACAGCACAGAAATTCTCATGATCTTCTATTGTGGTATGGTGGTGAGAAAATCGTTCTGACCAAAAGGTGAAGGGGGGGGACTAGGCCCCCAGTTTAATGGCAAGATGGAGATTGAAAAAATCGGAGGTAGTCCGTAGGAAACCGAAACAGGGTGGTTTTTTCAATTCTATCTTGGTGTGTTGGATCCAGGAGGGCTTCCAGTGTCAGGAAGAAAACCGAACTTTACTGGTATGATTGAGTGGTTACGGCATGACCACCGGGGGCTTGTTTTTCTCAGAAAATTTTAAGCCGCCAACGCCCAACAGGGCATAAACAGGAACCACAATCGCTTGTACGTTTTCCATTATCCTGAGTCTGCGACCTGATTCCTGGTGCAACTGAATCAGCTCAGCGATCAATTCATCATGTTGCCTGACTTTTTGTTCAATTTTCATACATTTCACTCAATGATTCCTGCTTTCAAAATGTCCTTTTCTCTGGCGGCCAGTTCCATTCTCCGGTCCCCGCCCCCCTCGAAATACCGGATGAAAAGCTTCTTTTTTTTATCAATAGTGAATTTCTCGAAAGCAAAGACCTTGGTAATGCGTTCCCCTTTTTTTACTGACCGCAGGGTGTCATTATACACATAAACCGGATCCAGGGATCTGGCCTGTTCAGATTCCCCTTTCAATTTTTTCTTTCTGAAGCCTACCTGGATAGCAAAGGTGATCTCGGATATATCATATCGGATATTCGAATCATTCGAGAGGGTAACCTTGAAGAACAGGTGATTATCCCTGGAGTAGATTCCCCCCACCCAGAATTTCATTTTGTTGTCAAGAACCCCAATGTCGCTGATTTTGTCTTTCCTGTTGTATACCGATTCTGCTGCAGCAGCAATTTCGGGGCTGACGTTCTTTGGCCCCGGGGTGCGGGGTGTGGCCGGCGGTGGGGATGTGGCTGATCTGGTGGCGACAGCATTTTGACTCTGCGCGGGATTTGCCGGCTTTCTTTTTGATATAGCCTCTTTTGGCCTGACAACAATTCGATAGCCCCTCAGAATTCTCACTGCCGGATCATCCAGTTTCTTTCTGGTACCAAGCTTCACCGATCCTATGGGAAGATTCACCCTGCCCGTTACATTATCAATTCCTTCTCTGGCCACATCTTTACTGATCTCCTGGTTGACGCTACCGGGGACATATATTCCCTCCATCCCGTCGAATTCATCGTAGACTGACAGTGTCTTGTGAATCCAGGTGCCGGCAACCCTGATGGTGGTTATGGTGACCAGGACTCTTTCATTCCTGAAGGTGGTTATTCCAAACAGCGTGGTGTTCACAGGTATTTTCTGGCCATTGATTATTCCTGCCTTGGTGGTTCTGAAAGTGAGTCTCTGGCCATTGCGCACCTCCTGGTCTTCGGGCACAATTGCATAAAGTGGCTCGGTGGTGTTATCTGGTTCTGGCGGATTCTTTTTCTTCCCGGAGCGAACAGGGTTTGTTTTCACATGTCGCCTGACTTCTTTCTTTACCGGCTCGGGTTCGGGCCCGGGTTTTTGAATACCTGCCGGCCCCCGATTGGCCCGGATCATACGGGTTTTTTCACCAGCCTTCAGTTTTTCAATGACTTGCAGCAAACTGTCATAATTCTCATCCGGGCGGGTTTGCTCAGGATCTTCCTCTGTCTGGGCTGAGGCAAAAGGGTTTTCAAAATTGATCTCTACCTGGCTTTCCTTTTTCTGCGTATCGGAGTATGCCTCCAGTTTGGATTCATATTGTTTTTTTTGCTGTTCAAGATCAGCATTTGGAACCGATAAATTGGCCACTTGCCTTTGTGTAGTTTCATCATCATCGCCAAATATGGAGATAGCATAAATGACAAGGAACAGCGCTATCACCCCCGGGATGGAAAAAATCAATATTTTCTCTTTGTCTTCAGTTTTCAATTGAGATCGATCCGGTTGATTTTCACCAGGGGCCTTTCCTGATAATTTGTGATCAGCATTCCATGAGGATTCCAGGGCCAGCTTGGTGAAACAAATCCAATGCCCCCTGTAACCTCGAGGCGGAAAACATCCCTGGTTTGTCCCCTGGTTATTTCCATTACCGCCGAGGCCGAAAAAGCAAAAGGCTCGTTGTTTCCAGAAACCTGTATTTTGTCTGCTTCCAGCGAGGTCTTTTGAACAATCCCGTATTTGACCACATCGTTGAACCAGCCCCGGGACCGGTAATAGTCTTCCAGGCGTTTTCCATCTTCGGCACTGATCAACCAGAGTCCTTTTTCCCGCTGCTTTTCCATATTATTTTGATCGAAAGTGTAGTATGTACCAAACCATTTATCCAGGTGATCCTTTATCTCGATGTACAACACCTCTTTTTTTTCGATCCACTGGAGAGGCAAAACTTCACCATCTTTATCCAGGGTGAGGACGTGATTCATGTTGTATTTGAATGTCCAGACCGCAAAACCGGTAGAACACACAATGGCAATGGCGGCAACTGCTGCCATGGACAAGGTGATTATCCTGTTTTTCCTCAGGAATTTATATATGTCGGTTTGTGTATCCAATTCAGGTGAATATTCTGTAGAGGATCTGCGAGCTTTTTACATACAGTATGATCTTCAGAATGACCACAAAGCAAAGCGGGATTACCATGACCAGTTCTGTTATTTTCACCATCGGCAAAGAGCTAACGATTTCCCAGGTACTATCATAAATTGCCTTTGTGAATGCATTCACCAGGATATATGGAATTATCAGAAGGTAGGTGGCCACATAAAGGCCCAGCCAGTTCCAGAACCATTTGCTGAGTTCTGGAATAGGATAGAAAGCCAGCGCCAATGCACCCAGAACACGCAATACCCCCAAAAAGAAAAATCTTGCTGACAGGAAAATGCCATAGATCATCAGATCCAGGCCCCACGCCACAACTTTCAGGAACAGCATTATTATATACAGCGGATCGCTGATCAGCTTGATCGCTTCGCCGGACAGGCCTTTTTGTATTCCGTTGTCTTCCAGGTCGTAGAACCTGGGATCGGTTTGAAAGCCGGCGTACTGGTTTTCAATGAAATTCATTATCTGGTCAAAAAACTCAAGCAGGTAATCATAACTCACCAGTAATCCGATAATGATGAATCCTCTTAGCAAATCGTAGGGACTGAGACCCTTCAGGCTTTTTTCTTTATCCTCGGTGGATTGAATATACCTGGTATACCAGTGTATTATCAGCACAGCCAGCCCGATTGCCTTGACGCTTGTTATACTGATAAATACCGCTTCTGAATCAATCAGACCACTATAAATATCCTGTATGAAAGTATAGTCGAACCTGAACATGTCAATTCCCGAAAATCCTTACAATGGTCCGCTTTTCAGCTATTACCTGGTAGTCCCTGTAGAGCCGGTTCATATCATTTCTGGCCGCCAGAATATCGTCATTTGTTTTACGAAGTGCCTGTATTCTTTCTGCATCATTCATGTTGAAAATTCCTTCCTTGATGATGTCGTTGGACAGGGCCAGGGTGCTTTCGGTAGCTGAGAGAATCCTGGTAAAATTGTACAGGATGATGCTCAGCTCGTCGGGGGTAAATTCACCTGTCTCTTTTAGATAATCGTAATATTTTGCACTGTTGTCCAGGACCTTGATCTGGTTCTGAATGATATTTTCCATCATATGGAACCCCCTCACAGCCCTGCTTACTTTCCCTACCAGGTCTTTCACTTCTTTCATTATGGAAACCTGTTTCTGGACTGAGGCTGCCGTTTCGGTTGAGAGCGCCACCTGTTGAACCAGGTTTGCAATTGCGCCGATATCCGTGACGGGTACGGGTACGGATACGGGCTGTGCCGATGATTCGAAACACAAGCCTGCCATTGCCCCTGCGACTATGAGTGTGAGTCTCTTTTTCATGCTCGGTTCCGCTTTGACACAAACTCTTTTATAGCCCTTTCCATGTCGCCGGTTTTTTTATAGAATTCCATAATTTTTTCGTTTTCCTCGCCTTCGGTCAGATAGGCACTCATTACCGCCTCGGGAACCTCCAGGCGCATGATGTTGCTGGCAGCTCCTATCTTCAGCATGAATTCCGAATACTTTATTTTGCCAGAAAAATTATTGGTAATCGAGGAAAGCTGATTATGGTCGTGGGTGGAGAGTTTCAGTCGCTCCACAATGTGGTCGTATC
>CBDFMG010000003.1:0-27615 GCA_965249485.1 bacterium
GGCCAGCTTTCGGTTTAAGGGGAAAAAACGGGGGCTTTGGGGGAGCTGGGCGGATGGCAGGCGGGGCCTGTGGGCCACTCATGCCCCCTCTGAGAGGAGATCTCTGCTGCGGGGGTAGGTGGGATCAAAACGGGAGATGCTCGCTCAGAGCGGCTTAAAATGGCCCGGAAAAAAGAGGAACCAATTCAATTTTGAATCAGTTCCTCCAAAAAGGGTGTCTCGTCTCTCGCCCTTTTTTTCTTCAATTAAGTGACTTTCGGGGTTCCGGCAATGGATTTCAGAGCAATCCCTGAAAGCCCAGGCTTTGATTGGTCTGAAACCCTGCGGTTTACTCCATTGCCGGGAACGAAACCCTGGCATGTGCTCGAAGAGACATGGGCCGCACATGCGCGGGCTCGTGGCGAAGCAGAGCCTGGGAATTCAAGGTGAAAATTCAGGCAAGGTTCCAGGCGGCAGAAAAATGCAAACATCAGATTCCCATCTCATTTTCCTTCGATATTTCCTGCTTCCTTGCCAGAACAGAGATTTTATCAGCATAAAAAACTTCTCTACTCTTTTCTTCTCCTGTCTCTTTATCAGGCCAGGTTTTGGTTTCCTGGTGGCCTCTTATTTTGATAAAATCACCTTTACCCAAATCGGTCATTTCTTCATACATCCGCTCTCCATAGCCAACCACAGAAATCAGCGATTTATCGGTAGCTTTGCTCAACCCGAATTCGGCTGCTTTTGTGCCAGACTCAAGCGTTTTACCTTCCACCTTGGGGGTTCTAATCACTACATTACCTTTGATACTGCGAATTGGAAAATGGCTGATTTTCTTAGCCAGGTGGTTTTCATAGGGTTTCCCGTCTTTTCCTTTCTTCTCGCTTATGTCGGTCCTGATTTCTACCTCAAGCCAGTCGCCTTTTCTGGCTTCTTTCATTTTCTCCATCAAGTTGTCGAATGCCGAGATGTTGTTGTACCACCTGGTTTCTTTGCCTTTGCTTTCGGCAATACTGAATTTTGCAAATTCTTCCCTGGATTGCTTTGTCACTCCGAATTCAACGTCTTGCCCCAGGCGGCCCTTGACAAGGTTGACAGAGGTCTTTGTTTTTTGTTCTTTCATAATTTGTTTTGGCTGACATCTCCCACCGATAGAATCCGGCGGGGTTCTTGCACCACGCCTAGGCCGCTGCCTCACACTGGCCCTATAAGGAGGGTCAATTCAAAAATCTTCCATATTGATTTCACGTAATCTCAGTTCTTTGATTTTTGAACCGTATTTTTTTCTCAGCTGACCGGTCATTACTTCCAGTATATCTCTCAAACTGATGTCAAACAAATTAGCTACTTTCGACAAGTAGGCATGATCACTACTAGAAAGAGCGGTTTGCACCCGATCACGGTTATCCTTTGGCAAAGACTTGTAGGTTTTGTATAATCCCGGATCAAGCTCATGCAACCAGCGTAAGGGTACATGCGGCTCTCTGGTCACGGAAAAGCCAGGTTTACTGTTTCCTTCCCCGGTTGCAGGCGACTTTTCAGGATCGGAGATTGAGTCGACCTTATTTTCTTCTGATTCACTGGTACTACCTTGCTCTGTTGATTCAGCAGGATTCTCATTACCTGCATTTTGATCATCAGATGATTGACCGACATCTTCTTTTCTTCCACTACCCTGAGCGGCATCGTCATTTCCGGGCTCAGTTGTAGTTCCTTGAGAAGCATTTTCATCCTTCTGGTCTGACTGAGGTGGTTTACCACTTTTCCGAAGATCGACGATTTTTTCTTTCGATGTTCCCCTTCTCTTTTTCTTGCGAGTTACCGGTTTTCTTTCTTTGTCCAGCGCAGCCGCTGTTTTTTTCATTTTGATCAAATCCATAAGCCTATTGTTTTATGGGTGGGAGATGTCAGTTAAACTCTGCTTCAACCAGGCCCAGGATTTCGGCAGATATTTTATATACTTCATGTGTTTCAGGTTCTTTTACCGAATTGGCCACACTGGTTAAAGTATTGGTCATCCGATCATACTGGGCTGCCCTGTCACTCAGGCCCACATCAAATATTTTCATTTCCATCACCTTGCCAAATTCGAATATTTGCTTGTTCTCATCCTTTTGTGAGTATTTATTCAAAAGACCTGCAAATACAAATTTTTCATCTTCATTTTCTTTGAGTGTTTTGACTCGTGAAACTGTATTTTGAATAAAATCCATACTGCTGTTGATGTCTTTCTTATTCATCACGACAGGAATAATTGCAACATCCAGATAAGCAAATACTGAAATGATTTCTTCGTCCTGGTAACCAGGTGTATCAATGATGATCATATCATATTTTCCATCCAGACGATCAATTTCATTTTCAAGTTCTGCAAGTTCACAAGGGATGATGTTAACCAGATCGCTGAATCTGATTTTATTATATACCGAAGCCAGGTATTTCAATTCTTTATTTTCAATCCTGGCAGGATTGAATCCGGATTCTTTCATCATCCCACGAAGGGTATCAATTTTTTCCAGGTCACTGGCTCTTTCTACTGCAAGAGACTTTTGAAAGTCAGTATCGATAACTGCTACCAGCAGACCAAAGAATTCAGCCAGTGTAAGTGCTGCATGTTGTGTTAAAGTGCTTTTACCAATACCCCCTTTCTGGTTGATAAAGGCCATAATTATTGTGTCCGAAAATTTTTTCACAATTCAAATTATAAAATCATATATCTATCAATACAACAATACATAGATATATCTATCAATACAACAATACATACATATATCTATCAATACAACAATACATAGATATATCTATCAATACAACAATACATACATATATCTATCAATACAACAATACATAGATATATCTATCAATACAACAATACATACATATATCTATTAATACAACAATAGATAGATACATCTATCAATACAACAATACATACATATATCTATTAATACAACAATACATACATATATCTATTAATACAACAATAGATATATATATCTATTAATACAACAATACATAGATATATATATCTATCAATACAACAATACAGACATTCAATGTAACAATATATTTGAATGTCTGTTTTAAAAGCTTGAATTGAGGAGCATTTGAGGAACCAGAGAGGGTAGGGGAGTTGTGAATCTCAATGGTTTTGGCCAGGTTTGAGATATGAGCTATAGAAGTAGTTAGGCAAGGCGTGTTTCTCGCCCCTCGAAACTTCACTGCACAACAAAAAATCATCCCATGGGATGATTTTTCGAAGTTCGTCTCACCTTGTTTTCTGCCCTGCGGTTGAAAAATAAAAATCTACGATTTTGCGGCCTAAAAAGTCCGTTGAAAGTAAAAGAAGCGAAGAAATTAAAGTGAGATATACCGTGTCTGAGTACTTGAATATAGTCAATGGGGCGGACAGATTGAGCTTACCACTGGCCACATTTGTGCATGATATTTCTTTAAAAGGCGCTAAAAATATACGAATTCCATTACCAATAACTGATCAGGAAGTTATAAAAAAGGTTATGCTTTATGGAAATAATCTGAACCAGATTGCAAAAAGTATGAATGCATTAACTAAAGCCCATGCAGCAGAAACAAGAGATGATATTCCATATCTATCCAAAAAAGTTGATGAACTCACACGAAAAATTAATGCATTGAATGACCTACTTATGAATCGTATTGCAAACCCGAATGATTGAAAAACACAAACCGATATCGAATGTTTTCCAACGGATTGAATACAATGAAAAGAAGGTTCGCCAAGGTAGGGCACGGCTTCTTTTTAGCAACATCAATTACAAAGACGAGCATGGCGCCTATAAAAAATTCAAATTTATTAGTGACAACTCAAAGCACAATATCACAAAGTGGGGCATTCATTCATTCATTAATCTTCCCCGAAACGAATCTCTGACAGATGAACAGTTTACTTACGTTGCTGAGACTTTTCTAAAAAAAATGGGATTTGATCAAGCTCCATATATCGTTTATCGCCATCTGGATAAGGATGAACAAGAGCATATCCACATCCTGACCATGTTCAACAAATTTGATGGGGGAAAGGTCAGTGACAGCAACACAAGATTAAGGGCCAATCGCATTATTTCAAGCCTGGAGCAGGAACTGGGTTTGTTCAATGTGTCTAACAAGGCGGTAGATAACCAGATAGAGGCCGTCAGAGCCACGAACAAGTCTCCCGATGATATCTTTCAAGACCGGGATCAAAACGGCCTGGAGATGCTTAAAAGACGTAAGCGGCGCAGAATCAAGAAGGAGTTGCAAAAGACTATTCACAAAATCATTAAAAACAACGATAATTTTGCTGAAATAGGGGGGCAGCTACGGCGAAAGGGGATCAAGATGATGTTCAATACCAATTCGTCCGGCATCTGCGGCATCAAGTTTCAAATCGTCGCCAACGAATATCATCAACTTCCGTATCACACCCTACCCGCTTATACCCGGGGTGTCAAATTTTCTGAGAGCGATCTTGAACAGATCAACAAACAGGGTCATATCACAGTGGATGATAAACAATTTTTCAAAACAGACAACGGTCTGATCCTGACCGAGACAGAAAAAATCGCCCGGGACCATATTTCAAAAAAGATTGATACGGGAATGACCTTTAAAGGTTCAAGTCTCGATAAATCTTTTTCCTGGAATAAACTCAAAGATCGGGTAATGTACATGAGTTCTGATGCACAATTAAAAATGGCAGATCAAATTCACCAAGAAAACTATGGTTACAAATCCTTTGCCATTACAGAGAGGAAATTGCTTTTCGCCATAGAAAACTACAATTCAACCGGTATCAGGGAAAGCCTTGCTGAAGGGGCAAATTTTGATCAGGTAAGTTCTACACTTCCCAGGCAAGTTCGAAACTCTAAATATTTCCAGAATACGGTACTCAGTCTGTTCAAAGAACAATCCCAGGGTGAGCAAGAGAATGTTTATTTTCAAGAACTACTTTTTGGGGCTTTACAAAAAGGTATAACCGCTAGCGCTCTATGGATTTTTCTTAACCAGCAAAATTTTAAGATCAAATCGGATCAAGGCACCTTATTAATTCGCAATGAATCAGGTTTACCTGTCATTGATCTAAACCAATTCAAATACACAGGTAAATATAATCTGAATGATCACCGGAAATCTTTAAAGAAAGCCAATTATCATTTGAGTCGTCGCAAAGAAATTATTGACGATGAATTCCAGCTTTCGGGGACTGAAAAAATCACACAATCTGCTTTACAATCAGCGTCGAGGGAAATAAAGCTTTCGGCAGCGGATCACTTATTGCTACGAGGTTTGAATACCTTCAATGCACGGTTAGCTTTTACCGCACTGAAGAATGGCGCTGATGAAAAACTCGTAACGATGTATAACAGATATTTTCCAAACCAGATTGAACAAATGATCAGTGCCAATCGCAAAGAATACAAACAGATACAAAATCTGAGATCGCTTCAACGTAGTGCCAAATCTTTCCTGACTTACTTTGAGATGGATATAGATAATGAATTTAATCAGCAACGCTAACCATGGGAAGCGAAAAAAGCACCACCCAGTCCCATTCAATATTCGCGCTTTTTACCCTGGTATTAACCGCCGAGTATTTTTATTTGACCAGAGCTTTTGGCTGGCCCGTTCATAATATTTTTACCCTCGAATCCATTACAACTATATTCGGGGAAATCAGCTATTTTCCTATCCTTATTTATCTGGGTTACATCGCATGGGTTAAAATATTTGAAATCTCATCCTTTGCTAATAAGACCCTTGTCATTGGTTCCTATTTTCTAGGTGCAGCTATGCTCATTTTATCGTTTTATCTAATTCCTGTTATTGCACTTTTTACCATGCCAGCAGGATTCTTTTTCACTTTATTTGCTTTCTATTCAGGGAAGGAAATCGTAGCGGAAATAGTAGAAGAAGAAAAACAAGGATTCACCTTAGATGCCGAACCTAATAATAAACCTGGCTACTTGAATTTCATGATACTTAATAAGCAAGGTGAACTCAGGTGGCTCAATATTAATGCGGTACAAGCCACCATGACAATAGGAGGGAGCGGATCAGGTAAGTCCTGGTCGCTTATCGAGATTGTTTTATTTCAACAGGTGTATAAAAAATGGGGCATATTCAATTATGATTATAAGTTTCCTGATCTAACCCAACAAATCAACAGATATATCGAATTTTGTCAAGATATAGGTATTGAAACTTATGATCATTGGATTGTTAACTGGACAGACCCGCGTATCAGCCATCGTTTTAACATCTTTGACAAACGTGTGGTCAAAGACAAACTGGATGTGATCAACGTATGTACCTCGTTCATTGTGAACATCAAAAAAGAATGGGCAAAGAATACAGACTTTTGGTCCGATGCTGCCATTGCGTATTTCTCAGCTACAGCGCTTTGGTGGAAGTTCAATGAACCCGACAAGTGTGATTTGCCTCATGTCATACAAACCTGTTTAATCCCACATAACCGGGTTTTACCTGTGCTTTTAGAGAATGAAGAATGCGCAGACCTTATGATACCCTTTCTCGAGGCCAAGGAATTAAAAGCCGGTCAACAATTGGCCGGCATGACAGGTTCCTTACAAATCTTCCTGGGAAAACTGACCATTCCCATATTTTACTGGATTTTGTCTGGCAATGATTTCACCGTTGATGTTAATGATCCAAGAAATCCAAAATTTGTTTCTATCGGCAATGCAGGCTTATACGATGAACTACTAAAACCCATCATTGGCACTATATGCAAATTAGCCAATATGGCCATGAACAGGGATTATGAACAAATCCAGCGTGAAGAAGGCGTCCCTGAAGACCAAATCCTTCAACAAATATATTCCGCCTATAATATTGACGAGCTTTCCACCGCCTATCTGGATGGCCTTGAAAAGTTACCCAATCAAGCCAGGAGCAAAAAGGTCGCTACTCATGTCGCTTTACAAAACACCCCTCAATTGGCAAATGTTTATGGGAAAGAAAAGTCCAGTGTTTTGCTTTCAAGTTTTGGCAATTTACTAGTGATGAATATGAAAGACTCGGAGTGTGGCGAAAAGCTATCAAAACAATTTGGCCAGGTCAGCGTAAGGGTTCGATCAATCAATAAAACCCAACAGGAAGGTTTTGATAGCGGTGGCGGTTCATCCCAACACTCTTATACACTGCAAAGAAGAAATGCTGTAGAGGTCGAGGAATTCACCAGTCAGGCGACCGGACATTTTTATGGCATCTATACTATACCACCCAATAAACCAGGAGAAAAAGAAAAGAAACCTTTTGCCAGTGGTGATATTTACACATTGGAATATCCTAAAGTGCAAAAACAACTAACCAGAAAAATTCTTAATGATCCTTATGCGCCTTCCTATTTAAAGTTGAAAGATAAAAAACCCATTGAGCCTTTTGTCAAATTCTCTGATTCCGACGACATTGTCGTGGAAAAGCAAATCATGGAAAAAATTATCGCGGACAATTATCAGCGCATTCGAAAAGAGGTTAAAGATATTTTCGGTCAACAATTAGAAGACACCCAGGCAACACAACAAGAAGCAGAACAACAAACGTCTGTGATTTCCGAAGACCATGCCGCCCAATATGCCAAAGATCCATTAGCTGAAGAAGAAGCCCAGCAATCAAATGAATTATCAGAAACAACGCCTGTAAATGACTCTGATGACGATGATGATAGTGATTACTTCTAGACCGCTGACATCTCCCGCCCACACGAGATAAATCTACGGTTCGCCCTCGAGGTTTTGATAATCACCGTTAACTGTTCGGAAAATGACAGAACTCATTCTTTGCTTTGCCTTCAAATTGATGCTGTAGGCCATCCAGTTCCGCACTTTCTTGCCGTGTTCCATATTCTGTATGTCTACCAACATGCTCACCGATTGGGTCCTTAACTCAACCACTTCCTGTATCAGTTTATTGGCTCGTTCGTTCATCGCAATTCTTTCAGATTCTTCCATTTCCATGTTGGGATCATTAGCCATATTACGTAACTCTGACGCATCAAAATACTTTTTATAAATAAGATCGGTCAACATGGCATATTGCTCCATGTGGGCTTGCATTGCGGCATCTTCTAAATCCATGGCTACATGCGGATCAAGTAAAACATAGTTTTCCAGGAAGGTTTCACCAACTTTTGTCATACCAGTCATTCCACGATACAAATTTCTTGCGGCCCATGGACGACCTACTATGCCCCTGACATCATTTTTGAAACTTTCTGTTTTTCCTCCAACACCTGGAATATAATCGAGGGGATTCAACTCAACACCTGTAAACATTTCAGTAAAATATAATCCATCTGCCAGGCTAATGCCTTTAATATTTGAAATACGTTTTCTTGCTTTATTGAAATTTTCATACAGGCCGTGGACTTTTTCGATCTCTCCTTTGATCTTCCTGGCTGTTTCAAGGTTTTCTTTGAAGCTTTGAAGCTGGTATGCCAGTATTTTCAATTCGTTCAAATCATTTAATTTCTGTAAATGCATGTGCATCGTCTGAATAGCGTTACTCTGGACAATCAATGGACTCAAGACAGCGGCATCCTGTCCAAACAGACCATAACCAAATTCTGCACTAAATATCAAGATCAATAATGCTGTTAGACTTTTCATAAGCTTATGATTTTATGGCGACCAAAACCGGATGTTGCACTCGGAGCTCTATGGTTTGTCGGCGTTGTTTTCTAATATTCTTTCTTGCTGATTCAACCACGCTTTTTGTTAAGTCAACTGCTATAACACCAGTATGATCAATCAATTCATCTTCTGCATGTTCTGATACTTCCTGGTAGATCGTACCCTCAATAGCTTCTGGACCTACATACATTCCAACTTCATAGTCGGTATCATGAATTTCATAGCTACCTTTTAGACCACCTATCACTGAAACCTTGAATTTCACACGTTCACCTATAGAGGTGACAAAAGCATCAAAGATTTCATTCTTCTGAATTTTCAGACCATCTAATTCGAAGGGCTCCAATATTCTAAATTCAACACGAGTACCTTTCTTAACGGCTTTATTTCCATCCATCAATGAGGCCTTGACATATATTACAGTTTCTTTCTTTGCTGATGGTTTACTGTTAGATTCGATAACTATTGATGGATCGTTGAGTGGTTCATTGCTGCTACCAAACGAATCTCCAAAGGGATCCCCCAATGCCGGCCTGATTTCCTGAACGGGCTGCGCTTTAACCACTGTCCCTACTGTCCTGGGCTTTGTCACCGGAGTTTTCTTTGTTTCTCTAAAAACTACGACTTCTTTTTCTGGTTTCTTATCTTCTACAAACTTTTGTTCCGATTGAGTATTTTCACCCTCAGGGGCTTTAAATAAAGCATCAAAATCAAGCATCTTATTATCTGTCGCTTTGACAAACTGTTTTTCCTCAGCTTCTTGGCGTTTTTTAATTTCTTCCTGTTTCTCAAGTTTGGCAATCAACTCAGAATTGGTATATGACTGAGGTTTTTCAACTTCATTTAATTCAATTGGAATCTCAATGCGCTCTGTTGACCCGGGGTCATAAAATGATAAGAAGCCATAACTGCCAGTAAAAACAACCACCAAAAACGAGAATGCTATTTTCTTTGGTAAACTCATAAATCCCCTATTGGTTTGGCTTTGAAAATTGCTTTATTCGGTACTTTAATAGACAATTCCCGACGACCCTTCTCCTCCAGGGCCGAAATCATAATATGCGACTTCCCGGTTCCAGAATAAACAGCAGTGGTAACAATCATTTGCTTTCTATCACCCGGCTCAACCCTGGGTAATTCCTGTGGGAAGTAATCTATAATATCCATACGTTTCTTTTCTTCTGTAGAACCGGAATTGACTTTTTTGTTATCTACAAATTTGATTTGAAGATAATCCAATACATAGGTCAACGCCACACCCTTATTCTGAAACTGGAATTTGAAATACAACTTTTCCTGATCGGTATAAATCCCCAATAATTGGAAAGTCACAGTTGTTCTAAAATCAACATAGTCATAAAATTGTTGCTTATCAACATTGATGAATTCCAGCTTTCGGGCTAAGTCCTGGTCAATTACTTTTGGTTTACTTTCAACAATTACATCGTCTACATGTTCTGTAATTTCTGACTGAGCTTCCCTGCTGCTCTGAACAGTATTACCAAAAGTTCCCATAGAACGATAATCATAGATCACACGCTCTATGGAATCTTTATACATCAGTAAATACACACGATCGGATACATTTTCTTGCTGAACAATCAAATAACTCTGAAATGTATCTGGCTTTGTAGCCACTAATTCTAAAGTGCTTTTTCCTGGCCGTGCTTTATAATCCTTTGTTCCAATTGAGCCCTGTATCTTTCCTTCCCAAATGGCCAATACAGGAACAGTCATATTGACATAGATTGTATCCTCTTGTGCCATGAGACAAAATGAATTCAAAAGAAACGTTATGCTGATTATATGTTCTGACATCTTCACTCTACCCTGATATTTTTCCAATTCCTTACTTCCAACCCATGTATATTTTCATCGGTACGTTTGTCTTTTTTATAAACATCAAAGGTGTTGACAAATGGTAAACTTGATTTCCCGGTGCTGTTGTAGATGTACTGAGTACAATAAGCCTTTACTCGATAAGGATAACCATCCATGTTAATGTCAGCACTATCTAATACCGTTGCGATACTGCTATTGGTTTGTACCAAACGATTATAAAGGCTCTGATCCTGGAACCGATTTTGAATTGACTTAGCTGTTTCAATATCTGTTAGATTATTTTGAGTAAACTCAATGTTGCTGGCATAATTATCTAGGCCAAAAGAAAACTGATATGAATAAAACAACTTCGAATGAGAGCGTATTTCAACCTCATCCACCTGGTAATCATCCATCCGGGTTCCTTTATATACTCTTTCCCCTGTGCGGAAATAGATTGTTTCAGTTAACCTGTCTGTCAACTTGTTATACATGACAGCAGTACCCAAAAAACCCGCTCCTAACAAAATAATGGTCATATAGAGCAGCGTTGTCAATCGTTTAATGGTTTTACCGGTTATTTGAGAACTCTTCATAAATTCACTTTCACTTAATTATCTGCCAGGTTTCTTAAACTACTTGTAAAAACCCGGCCAACCCCCTGCCCTAATTGATTGCCTAAATTGAGCATGTTTGAAGATGTGACCCCCTGTGATCTTGCCAGGCCACCGACTTGAGCGAGACCACCAGCCAGGGTTTTTCCTCCTGATACTGCCATAGAGGTTCCAGCTGTGGCCAAACCAACCACTTTTGTAAGGAATTCAGCACCCCCACCTTTCTCCATGTAAATCGCTGTCAGAAATGGAACCATGATAAACATCAAAACGTAGGTGACACAATTGGCGATGTAATTGATCATGTACGAAAATCCACGAAAATCTGTAATATTACCGGCGGCTAAGGCTTGTTCCAGGCGATGAATTTCAGAGATGATTGAAGCATCATAAAAAATTTTCAATATCACTAATGTCAAGCTCCATAGCTGAACACCTAGGAAGTATCCAAACCATTTACCAAATGACTTCTCATAACCCGGAAAATATGAAAACATCAAGGCTATAACACCTGTAGCCATAATGAAACCCAGTATCGCTTCCTGGATTTTAACAATGACCAACTTGATGACAAAAAACAAACCTTCAACCAACATATCAAATACAAAAATGATGGCGCTTTGCGCTTCTTCAATTGCCCAGGAGTTGTCACCGCTACGACGTTGAGCTTCCCTTTGATCTTCGCGGTATTGAATCATTAAATTTTGGTATTTTTCCCAAGCCATAATGACTTTACCATTTTCATCAACAAATTCAAGCTCTGCTTTCTTGGCCTGATACTCTTCCTCGAAAAATTTTGGTGTGTAGTACAAAAATTCACCCACAAAATCTGTCCAGTAAGTAAAAGAGAAGATCAAAACACCATACAGCGCGGGCTTCAAAAATTCTTTGACTATTGCCCCCACACTTAGTGTCTTATCACCAATCCACTTGTAAATTGCCCTGACGGCCGAAATGGTCAACAATGCCAAAATGGCGATTCTGGCAAATTGCAATACAATTTCCAATAAGAACTGTAAACCGTCCCAGGAACCACCTGTAAAATATAATTCCATATTATTAATTGTTTGAATGCTGATTTTCCATGTACTCCTTAATCGCAATTCTTGGATTTCGGTGCAGCTTAATAAGCTTGTCCATGGTTTCCCTGTCCCCTGCCTCTGAAGAAAAAGCAATCCTCAATTTTTCGGGTACTTCCAAAGCAAACACGCCTACCCTGCCTTTGTAGTTGTACCAGAATTCACGGTGATTCGGATTTGGTTTTTTATTCAAAGACTTCAACATATTGAATTGCTGATCGGTCAATTCCAATCCCTGTTTGACTTTCGGTAACGATTTGGTTGCCTGGCTGTGATCCAATAAAAACTTTTTGGTCGAGTTGTCAATGATCACCTGTCCTGTCTTATGTTCTGTCAAGTCGGTAATCAACTGTACAATCGTTCCTACATCTCCATTTTCCTTTCTAATCTCACGGAATTTGGTTCGCATGAATTTACCAATGTCCTGACCTAATACCTCGCTGGCCTCGTCCATCATCACATGCTTTCTAATGTGTCTGCGGCCCTTCAATTTCTCGGTAACCACATTCATAATTGCCACAGTCATCAAGCTGAACAACAAAGGATCACTCGAGAGGTTGGCCACATCAAAAACAATCAATTGTTCTTCTGCCAAGGTGGTGGACTCAGTTGAATTGAATAACATGGCATATTGACCCTTGGATTTACTTCTAAACGGAGCCAGGTTCAATAACAATTCTTCTTTCTTAAAGTATTCTTCCTTGCGTAAATCGACATCATCCAAATCCAATTCTTCGTTGATTTGCCCATAAGTCAGGTCCTTCAAAAACTCGATAAACGTATCCATTCCAGGCGTAATGTCCTGGTTATTCATCTTTTCATAGAAAAGGAATAAAATAGTATCCAACACCGTATTTTCATTGTTACTGAGCCCACCACCTTGATCAAAACGCCAAATGATTTTCAAAAGACTTTTAATTCCAATCAGGTTGTCTGTGCTTAAAACATACTTCCCATTGCGATCTTTTGAAATAATAAAAGGATTCATCTTAATTTCACTCAGGTCGTTGAAATCATAATACTTACCTCCAAAGATGTTGCACATTCCTATGTAACTACCACCTTTGTCAATCATGATGACCTCGTGCATCTTTTCCAGGAAATAGGTAATAATCACGTTGATCAAGAAACTCTTACCACCACCGGTCGGCCCAACCACAACCCAATTCTGTGCTTCTTTCGGATCATCACCTTCAACATTGATATACAGAGGTCTTCCTAGCCTGTCTTTGACCAAAAAACCCGGGGTACCTTCCTGGTACTGTCCTAAAGAAAAATAACAACCGACATGGCTGGCCGGATAAAGCTCTACACGATAATTCTGATGTGCATTACCCGGAGCGTTACCCCAAAACATATTCGCTAAATCTTCAATACCTTCATCGGTCTTAAAACTGGTATATATTTTTTCAAAACCATTTCGTACCTGGTTTCTTAAATATCCCAACTTATCAATGTCATTGGTATAATAGATCACATTGAATCCGTAATACAATAAGAGATCGTTGCTGATTTCAATATCATTCAAAAACTCTCCCAGGCCTGCGCCGATCATTTTTGTTTCTTTATTACCGGTCGCAAACGAGTTCATGTTCCTTTGCAATTGGTTTTTGATTTGGTCCTGCTTGGGAATCCTGATTACCTGGTTCACTACGTGTTCAAATGGCAATCCATGTAATACAGGATCCAGAAAGCTTACAGCCACCGCATATTCATTTTCCAAGGAAGATGAAATCTTCTGATTCGGTCCATCAAATGAACTGATCCCTACAACCTTATCTGCTGCGATGAAATTACTGCCTCTACTGTAAAATCCACCTTTCAATTCTTTTTTCTCTCCATTGAAATCCAGGTTGAAATAATTGTAGAAATTCTGTTCAATCTCATCATCACCGAGCGATTTAAACTTTACCCCATGACCTTCCATCGACGAAATCAAAGCCGAGACTTGCTGATCAAATGTTGATAATACTGATGAAAGATTGTCAAAAGGGTTTGATCCAACACCATTGGTAAAAGTTGTATTCAGTGCATTTGGATTTTTGTTAACTAATGCCGAATTAGCCGGTAGGCCCACGTATAAGTAACTTACCTGATCCAGCACCGGGCTTCCAAATAAATGATCACGTTTGATTTTTTCGAAAAAACCGTCGGTTTCCAATTCATCCTTTTTAAAGACTTCCCAGAATATGTCTTGTTTATGAAGAACCAACCCTTTGGGTAAATCCTTCAATATCCCTGCAAAGCTTCGGGCAGCGCCTTCAAATGCTGCTTCATCTCTGGAATCCAAAAACGGCTGTTGCATTTCCCAGGCACGATAGACCATTCCATCTACCGATATTATAAAACCTTCGTCGATTTCTTCAACCGGATTATAGCCTTCAAAGCTTTCCCGATCTATAGATACCTTTGATCCGCCCTTTTTTTCTAAAATCGATCTTAACTTTCCGTACATGAAGTGATTTCCTTTGTAAGAAATGATAACTAATAAACGACCATATAAAACCTTGTCTTTCTTCTTTGTGGAAGTACTTCAAAAGCCCATAGATAAAACAGGTTGCTGGCAGCAGCACTATTATCGGGTAAAACAAGATTTTTGTGTCAAAGGCTAGTCCAAAGAATCCGAGGAACAACGGGAGCAATCCCATTCCCATCAAGATGAAAAATTCTTCCTCAAATACTCCGTACAGCATGGGCTTCCTGCGTACCAAGTTGCTACTTTGTGTATCGTAGCTGATCATGCCTGCTGTGAGCTAGTCGATATCAGGGAAATCAATACCGAAAATTTCCAATACATCTTTTAAGAAGAAGATGATACCAAAAGAAAACGCCATGGCAATGAAAAATGCTTGCATCGCCTTTTTCCCTTCTGATTGGTCTTCCTTGAATTTTCCAGCAATCTCAAATGCCCACCAAACAAAAAAGGCAATGGCCATAAAAATGATGATTCCATAAATGTAATTCCAAAATTCAATCAGGTTGGTTTTGAATTGAAGCAATAAGAATTGCAGAGTCATTTTTATTAATTTTTTATTAAAAATTATTGTTTACTTTTTTGATTTATCTCCTGGTCAAGTCGCTTGAATTTATCCAACAACTTCTTGCCTTTCTTTAGCTTTTGGTGTGGCTTTTCTTCTGATTTGACTTTCTTCTGTTCCGTCTTCAAAGTTTGAACCTGGTCAGAAAGGTTACTAACTTGTGCCATCTCTTCCTGAGTCAATTTATTTTGTTCATTTTTTTCAATAATTTTGTTTTTATCGCTGATCGCCACAACACTTTCATTTTCTTTTGATTGACTGTAATCCCTAACCGGGTTGATTTGTTTTTTCGCCTCCTTTTTAGAGTGTTTTATTTTATCACTATTCTTAAGAGTCACATTAATTTTAGTACTATTTAAAAGTTCATTTTTCCATAAACCAACTAAAACAGCAAGTGTGCCAAGAACTATCACAAATTCCATATCGATTCTAATTACTTGTGTGAACCAAATTTATTAACTTTTTTCACCAAATTATATTAATTCTGCATTAAAAATGAGTGAAAGTCCCTTATTCAACACCCAGGAAGGCATAAATGAGAAAACATACAGCTTCAATGAAGCTATCGAACTTCTCAAGCGTACTTTCGATGGTTTCCCCTGGGGATACAGGCAGCAATTCTGTGAAAAAAATAAAATAAACTACAATACCTTGAATGGTATTCTTTCCTATAAGACTACTAATACAAGCAAAAAAGGGAAAATTTCTTCCAATAAAATTGTTGAAATATTCGAAGCGCTCGGTTATAACTGTCAAAAAAATGTCGATGTCAAATTCCAAATCCGAACTCGAAAAATTTAAAGAAGAAATTGACCTGGTTCAACTGGAGGCTACTCACTGAAATCTGGATCAGCAAACAAAGACCCTAAACTTGCAAAGCCCCCAGCTCTTTTCCACCTTTGAGGGGTGAGTTCAACAGCCCAAAGATGAATACCCTTACCATCTCCAAACGGCTCATCAAAGCCGGCATGCAACCTGCCACGGCCGAAGAGCAGGCCCAGATCCTGGCAGAGATCACCGAACAGCTGGCCACCAGACAGGATATTGAGCAGTTGCAAAAGGCTACCAAAGAGGATATTGAGCAGTTGCAAAAGGCCACCAGAGAAGATATCCGGCGCCTGGAGCAGCGCTTTGAACAGGTAGACAAACGCTTCGAACAGATGGACAAACGCTTTGAACAGATGGAAGAAATCACCAGAGAACGCTTCGGGCAGATGGAGAAGATGATCAGGGACCAGGCCGTAAACACCCGCTGGATGATCGGTGTCATGTTTGTTGCCCTTTCTCTGCTGCTGGGTGCCCTGAAACTCTTTTGAAAATTTCACAAGAGATGTCTTCGAAAAGTACAATTTAAAGGCCCTGAGAATCGTGTATCTGAAGCGAATCCGTCCCTGCGCCCGAATATCGCAATCTGGAGAGTTAGATAAGTTTTATTATGTTAAATAAGCCAAATCCACACAAACCCTCTCAAGGCGCTCTGAGCGAGCATCTCCCGATTCCGGGCTAACTACCTCCCCGCAGAGAACTATAATGTTTTTCTGACCACAAAACCAAAGTTACTCAGAATCAAAGCACTTTCCCCTTCCTGCTTGTAGACCTTGTCATTGAACACCATTTGATGATTATATCTCAGCCCCGCACTGATTTTGTACTTGAGATTGAAAATTATTTCGCCAAATGCATTACCTCCAAACTGGATGGATGGATGGTCATGTGAAGGGATAATGTTTTTGATCATTTGTTTCGTAATGGCCACCTCTCCACCTCCATAGAAATAGATTAAATCACTTACCTGGTACAGTTTATACTTAGCCCCAAGCATCAAAGGAATCCGATCAATCACCACCTCATTCTTCTTACTGATGCTATAACCAATTGAACCCTCCAAATACACTTTGGTTGTCTGTAAATATGTAAAATTAGCATTGAGACCGTATCCTAATGATTCTACCGTATAACCAAGTCCAATTTTCTTATCTGCTTTGGAGTTTTCACTACGCTCAGACATAGAAGCACCCGTTTTCTCCTGAGAGTTCTTTTTCGAGGATTTAGGTTGAGCCATGACATTAAATGAGCCACAAAGGATAATCAAGATCACTACAACATCATATTTCAATATTAAAACTGATTTTAGAAGAATTTTCAATATTGTTATCGGTTACAAAAACCGTTACCGGATAGATCCCAGGACCAGGGAAAGGGTGTCTTAACTCTGATTCTGTCGAGGCCGTCAACTGACCATTGATAACAAAATTATATAACACGATCTGACCACCGAAACGGCTATCCTGATCATAAGATGACGATAGATCGATTATTCTGACATCATCACTTAACTCATCGGTCCGTATAATATAAGAAACGATTGGAGCCAGATTTTCAAATACTTCCAATTCCAAAGAAGCCGAATTCCTCCTTGAAAAACTGTCAATGATGGTAAAATCAATTGTATATGTCCCGGTGGAAAATATAGCAACTTGCAAAACAATTGAATCCTTTTTGGAATCATGCTCAACCAGCTTTACATCAACCAGAATACTGTCAGATTGAACAAGTAAAGAAGGACGGTTTTCAACCGTATCAATGGATATTAATTCTATATTACCATTGACATCTTCGATCTTGATCCCCACCGGGTAAAAGAACAATCCCGCGTCTCCACTCAGTTTGATCGAATCAGCAATCATAATTCCACTTTCAACGCCCGTATGCAAGAAAATAAAAGGCGACTGGTTCAACCCGTCAATAAACTGATCAGCATTTTGACAAGCGCCTGCGCCTACCAGAAACATAATATATACTAAAGTCTTTTTCATTTTGAATCAGTGCTTCAATCCCGCAAATTTCACAGGCGAACCCCATTGTCTTCCTTTTATCCAGACAATGTAATATCCGGGGTTTACGCCACTGACATCTATTTCAATGGTATTGCTTCCCTCAACAACACTGATCTGCTGTGAACCTAATTTGTTTAGTGCCAAATCGTACAGCACCAGGGTTATCGTCTCATCCATAATAGAAATAAAATCTGCCTTCAAAATGTTGCCCGGATTTGGATTCGGATAGAAACACATAGCAGTTCCATTATGCGTGATTTTGAAACGTTGATGAATTTGAGCAAAGCTACTATACACATCATTTATATCTTTGACAACAATGAAATCCTCATATTCAAAAGTATTCTCACAACCATATTGGTTCGCAATAACCAGGCTCACATCTATCGTTGTATCCGGAAGGTTGAAATAGATCAGAGGGCTTTCCCTATCACTCATGTAGCCGCCGGTAAACTCCCAGTGATAACTATTTCCTGTTGCAGTAGTCTGGAACTTTACCGGCTCTCCTGATTCAACTTCAATACCTGGTAATGAGGTTACAGTTCCAATAATTTCATGCGTGCTCACACTAGCACTTGCAGAAGTCGTAGAACAATTAACCTGATTGGTTGCTACGACATAGAAATCAAAATCTACATCCGTACCAATATCTGCCCGTCTGCCTTCAGCAAACCACTCATCATCGGCAGTATAATACCAGTCGTAGGACAGACCATCAATGGCGTTGCCCACTTCAATGGTCATTTCTTCTTCCTCCGGACAAACATCATAGGTTTCTGCCAGCAGGGGCTGTTCGGGCGTTGCATAAACAGTAAATTTCATTTCCCCGGTAACCCTGCAGCCGCCATCGAGTCGGGTATAGGTGAAATAATGATCGCCCGGTCCCAGGCTTTCTGGATTCACAAAGCTGTGGTTGAACAGCCCGCTGCCCGACCAGCTGCCGTGTGTGTCGTCGACGTAATCAAACAGGTTGACTTCGCGGGATTCGGGGCAAAATTCCACCTCATCAATTGTCAATTCGCCGGGTGGACTGACCCTCACCTCATATGTCTGATATGCGCCCCGACACAAGGCCGCCCCGCCCCTGTTGATTCCCCTGGCCTGAACTTTCCATCCCGAAGATTTGCTTTCATCCCAGCTCACTGTTACCGCCCTGCCGGCCAGCCTGTCCAGTGAACCACCTACCACGGCCCACTCAAAATCATCGGCATCGCCGCTGACGGTGTATTGCTGAATATGGTCTGAAACGCAGATATCGGTTTCTCCTGAAATTGTTGGCTCTGACGGACTCAGAACCGGATTTACTGCAATACTTCTTTCCGCACTTGGACAGCCATCCTGGTCAATATAGGCCGCCCTGAAAGCACTTGTATTTCCATTGATTGTATAAAGCAAATCAGCTGACGATTCACCAGGGATCACGGCCCAGATGTCCTTTTCCTTTTTGCTCCAGACCCATGACGCGCTACTATTAGCGGTTGAACCGGTCAAACTAATGTCGCCGCCAACACACACATCGGTCACCCCTCTAATGGTTGGCGCGCCCGGTTCGCTGTATTCACCTATGGTATGGGTGCCCATTGAATACCATCCACACTGCGGATGAAAGGCCCTGATTTCATATTCTATGCCGGGCGAGATACCATTCCAGGTGAGTGCGCCTCGGTAACCGGCATTGGAACTGCCAGCCACCTGTACATCGCTATCAAACAGGAAATAATTGTATTCCTGGCTATCATCCAGTCTGATCTCCCCGGTTTCTCCGTCACACACGAAATCATCACCCCCGACGGTATGAAATTCTACATCCTTTCTAAGGGTAACATTCTCTGTCGTCCAGGGGCCGGGACACAAGGTTGCCCCCTGGGTGTTGATACCCCTGGCCCTGATTGACCAGTCGGACTTTGTTTTGTCCCAGGTGATCGTTGCATCCCCGGTCCCTGAGACTGGCACCCCGCCCGTGGCTTCCCACCCGTAGCTGTCAGCCGTTCCCGAGATCGCATAGGTCTGTTCTTCATCGCCCACGCAGATGTCTGTGAACAGTCCGGAGAGGCCTGGTGCTGCCGGGATGCTTTCTATGTGCACGGTGTATTCCTTCCAGCTGCTTTCACAACTGTTCTGATCCAGATACCTTGCCCGGTAGCTGGTTGTCCCCAGGACCGCCGAGTGGCTCAGGGTATTGTCATCCTGGCCGGAAATGCTACTACCCCAGGAGGAGCCATCATAGTACTGCCAGTCCCAGTCCGTACTTGCATTGCCGGTTGCGGCCGTCAGTGCCACCTGGGACCCGGCACATATCTGGGCTGTTCCACTGATCGAGGTCGGTGCAGCACTTTTTGCCCGCTCACCGATGGTGTGCGATCCCATTGAATAGTACCCGCAAGTTGATCCGTGATGCAACCGTATTTCCCAGGTTCCCGGAGCAACACCACTCCAGCTCAGTGCCCCACCGTTTCCCGCATTTGCTGATGCTGGCACCTGGGTATCCGGGGCGAACAAGTAGTAGGTATATTCTGCCTGACTATCATCCAGTCTGATCTCTCCGGTCTTTCCATCACACACGAAATCATCACCCCCGACGGTGTAAAATTCCATATCATTTCTCAGGGTCACCACTTGCGTCGTCCAGGGGCCGGGACAGGAGGCCGATCCTTGAGTGTTGATGCTCCTGGCCCTGATCGACCAGGATGACTTTGTCTTATCCCAGGTGATCGAGGCATTACCGGTTCCTGAGGCTGGCACCCCGCCCGTGGCTTCCCACTCGTGGCTGTCCGCCGTTCCGCTGATCGCATAGGTCTGTTCTTCATCATCCACGCAGATATCTGTGAAGAGCCCGGAGAGGCCTGGTGCTGCCGGGATGCTTTCAATGTGTACGGTGTATTCTTTCCAGCTGCTTTCACAACTGTTCTGATCCAGATACCTTGCCCGGTATTTTGTTGTCCCCAGGACCGCCGAGTGGCTCAGCGTATTGTTATCCTGGTCGGAAATGCTACTACTCCAGGAGCCTGTATAAAACTGCCAATCCCAGTCTGTATTTGTATTGGCGGTCGAGGCGGTCAGCGCCACCTGGGATCCGGCACATACCTGGGCCGTCCCACTGATCGAGGTCGGTGCTGCGCTCTTTGCCCGCTCACCGATCGTGTGCGATCCCATTGAATAATACCCGCAGGTTGCTCCATGGTGAACCCTCACCTGGTAGGTTCCCGGAGCAACCCCGGTCCAGCTCAATGCCTCACCGCTTCCCGCATTTGCTGATCCTGGCACCTGGCTATCCGATTGGAACAGGTAGTAAGTGTAATCCGCCTGGCTATCATCCAGTGTGATCTGTCCCGTCTCTCCATCACACACGAAATCATCACCGCCCACCGTGTAGAAATCCACATCCTTCCTCAGGGTCACATTCTCTGTCGTCCAGGGACCGGGACACAAGGCCGATCCCTCGGTGTTGATGCTCCTGGCCCTGATCGACCAGGATGACTTTGTCTTGTCCCAGGTGATCGTTGCATCCCCGGTCCCTGAGACTGGCACCCCGCCCGTGGCTTCCCACCCGTAGCTGTCAGCCGTTCCCGAGATTGCATAGGTCTGTTCTTCATCACCCACACAAATATCTGCAAAGAGCCCGGAAACAGTTGGTGCTGCCGGGATGCTTTCAATGTGGACCGTGTATTCTTTCCAGCTGCTTTCGCAACTGTTTGCGTCCAGATACCTTGCCCGGTATTTTGTTGTGCCTAAAATCGCCACGTGACTCAGGGTATTGTCATCCTGGTCGGAAATGCTACTACTCCAGGAGCCTGTATAATACTGCCAGTCCCAGTCCGTACTTGCATTGGCGGTTGCGGCGGTCAGTGTCACCTGGGACCCGGCACATATCTGGGCCGTCCCACTGATCGAGGTCGGTGCAGCGCTCTTTGTCCGCTCACCGATCGTGTGCGATCCCATTGAATATTCCCCGCATTCAGAGCTGTGAACCAGCTTCACGGTCCAGCTGCTGCTGGCGGCAAGCCCTGCCCAGGTCAGGGCCTCTCCGGTTCCTGTCTTGTCCTGGTCATGGTTGGTATCCCCCTTGTAAAGCCGGTAGGTTTTCGCGCCCGTCGAACCTGACAGTGTTACACTCCCCGTTGCTCCGTTACACACCTGGTCATCACCACCCACCGTCCAGGTCGAATAACTTTTGATGTCCACATCCACATCCTCCCAATCCGTGTAGCAACTGGTCCCGTTTTCGGACGTCTCATACCCCCTGACCTCGATCTTGCCGCCCGATTTGCTCTTGTCCCAGGTCACGGTCATGGTCCGGCTCCCGTCATCAGAATCCAGGCTGCAGCCGGTGCAGCGCCAGTTGTAGCCGTCATTTCCGGTTTCTACCGAATAGGTCTGCGTGTAGGAGCCCGGGCATATGTTGCTTTCGCCGGTGATCTGTGAGATCGAAGGGTCTTCTTTTGTGATCCGCGCCTGATATGAGTCGGAATTATCAATTACCTCATATTCATAGTCTCTTTTTTCAGTGACAATGAACTGATATTCCTCATCATCCGCAACCCACAGCTGGCCGAACTGGGCCCCGGTCAGTACAACATCTCCACCCGTTTCACTGGCAACTATAGAACTTGTATTGCTCGAAGGACGTACCCGGTAGGTTGATCCTGACCGGGAATCGGTGATCTCTACAGTGATCCCGTCACCGCTACAAACCGTAGATGGCACATTGTAATCCGACCCGGGGGTTAGAGAAATATTTTCAATCAATGTAATGGCAATGGAGTTGTTGTTCTGTGATTTTGCAACCGCATCCAGGGTCACATTCGTGTTCGATGTGACACAACGCACCTCGGAGGTCCCGGTCCCCGGGTCATACACGGTACATACCCGGTTGTTTTTGACAGTGAACGTCTTTGTGATCGTTGAGCTGATGACAAGAGTAATCTGTTCTGTGCTTGGGTTGACCGGAAAATAAATACGCCCCTCGGAGTTGTTCACCGTGAAAGCCTCCAGGTCGGCACTGGCACTGCCTATCGTGATCGACCAGCTTGACACTGTGCTCACCGTCGAGCTTGCACACACCCCGTAGTCAACGGGGTGTGAGGTTTCCGTGACCGACACGTAATCATCCAGATCAATCCAGGCACTGTTTTCAATCACCCCCGACGGGCTATTGAATACAAAGTCCGGCTCCAGGGGTGATCCACAGCTCTGGATTTGACCCTGCAACCGGGAAATTCCTGCCAGCAGCAGAATGAAAACCGCTATCAGTTTTTGATGAATCGTCCGCTCCATAATTTGCCAGATGATCTGGTATCATGAATATGCAAAAGGTACATCCCGCTTCCCAGCCCCCTTACATCAATCCGGTCCCCAAGGGCTCCCTGCATTACTTTTTTTCCAGCAGTGTTGAAAATTACATATTGTGCGCCACTTTCTCCACTCACGTTCAGAATATCCCTGGCAGGGTTGGGATAAATCCTGATCGTGGCCTGTGTCGGCTCTTCGATGCCCGTTACCAGTACCGTGTTGTACCAGTCAATAAAATCCTGGGGATAGTCCTCCAGTTGACCTTCCGTCGGGGCCTGGTAGCCATCCACGCTGCCAGTTACAGGGTCGATCTCGACTTCCCTGTGCCTGCGGTCCTCGTACAGGTCCTCGAAATGGAGCATGCCATATCCGTAGTAATCGTCTCTGCCCGGAACATCATTCCATAGTCTCCAATAATCCCGTGCCGTTCTATCAAAATTTGTAATTCTATGAATCCCCTTGTATCCTTCACGCTGACTCAGGTAGATGCTGTCAGCCTTCAGATCAAAGATCATGTCGCGGGCCGTTTCAATGACTCTCTTTTTGACCTGGTAGTGGCTGAGCCCGGGGTGCTCCGACCAGAAATTTGCGATCATCCCTGCCGCCAGGGCGGCCGAGTTGGAGGTTCCGGCGCTCATCGTATTGCCATAGAAGAGCCACCCGGGAACAACTATATCAAGGCTGCGTCCATCGTGGGAGATGTCATGAAAATGCGACAAAAGCCCCGGCATCAGCGCTCCCACCTGGATCACGGTCGGATGATTGGATGCCGTGTTGTAATGAGCCTTTTCAAGTTCTATTTGCTCTCTTTGATTTTTATTGCCTGCCCCTCCCACCACCAGCACCCCCCCCTCCCAGGCGTATTGCAAGGCCTCAGGCAAGCCCGGTCTGGAGGAAAGGCCAAAATATTGATCCACTAAATGTGCGCTGTAGGTGTCAGTCACACCTGAAAATCCCTGGTAGCGGATGGGCAGGGTGATTCCACCTGACTCCTGGGCAAGCAAAATAACGTCGGCCCCGTTGTCCACCGCATAGCGGATCGCCTCGCCCGTATTTTTGGCGTAATTCCTTTCATCTCCCTCGCCCCACACCTTGACATCCATCAGCTTGCAACGGGGACAAACGCCCAGTGCCGAAATCCTGGGCCAGGGTTTGTTTGTGGGCTCAAACCGGTAATTGACCCAGCTTGTATCATTTATGTTGCCAGCTACCACCCGGCCCATATTCATGCCATGGCGGTTGGTCTCAGGCGATCTTATCGAGGCGGTATCGCCGGTATCGTAATAAAAATCATATCCATACCGGTCATCGACATAACCGTTGCCATCATCATCAATCTCATTCCCATAAATTTCATCCTGGTTTTCCCACCGGCGGCCATCCAGATCATGATGATACTTTATCACCAATTCACCTAATTCACCGTCATCATCCCGTTCCCGGTATCTGAATCCCTGCCCCAGCCCGGTATCGACAATGGCTACAATCATATCCTCGCTGCCGTAGTACTTTCTTTCAAAGGCATACTTCAACCCGATGTCGCGCCCTGTCAGGTTGGTATCCAGCGAGCAAAAAAAAGGTTTGAATCTCTCGTCATAATAATACGCCCCGTGACGTCCCGGATTGAAATCATAAGGAGCCCAGGCGCGTACGTCGGGAAAATCGGTCGCCTCGGGATGATCATTCCAGTTCGCCCCTTCACATCTAACAATTCCAATCAACGTGGAATCCACATCGGGAATAATTTCATCTGGTTGATCGTCTGTTGAATGCTTCAGGGTAAGTGTTTTTGCCTGGGAGACGCCATATTCTGCAGGGATCGCATCGGGGGGGGGCTGCGAGGGCACAAGGGCCATTAACAGGAATACAGAAAGGCTCTTAAACACCGTCAGAGCTTCCCCCTGCTCCTCGAATAAAATTACTGAGATTTTGACCTTTTTTATATGAAAAGGCTATTTAGCTATTTGCATTTGAAATACCATTTTCTTACCATAGTTGATCGGCTCACGCCGATATATCATTTCGATATCAACCTTTGCCAACCTATCCCTTACCCGAAAAAGAATCTTATTTTCAAATAAGTTGTAAGACTTATAGTTCGCTGGTTTTACTTCGAACAATTCTTGCAACTCAGCTAAAATAAACTCCATTTCCTTAGGATTACCTTTCAGTATCCAATAGGCGTAAAACCTGGCTGTATACTCATGATCCAAAACAATCAAGAAATCGCTTAACCCTTTGGCTACCCCTTTCATATCCTTGTAGAATGAAACCAACATTTCATTTCTCGTTATTAATAAATGATTTTGCTTTTCAACCACACACATATATAAAGGCCAACTTTGAAACTCATAATCATTCCATTCAACCACATCGTTTTCTTTCATCCACCTCACAATTGGGTTTTTTAACCCTTGCTGTTTGCTGTCTTTTTGCAGCCGAACAACTTTCTTATCGGCAAATGCTAAAAGTACGTGTTGCTTATCCTTTGGACACATCAACAAGTATGACAGCATTCTCAAGTCATCGTGATTCTCTAATCCCACATTCAAATTTTTATCCGTATAGAACTTAAATATAGACATATTATGTTTAAAATAAATATACCATAACATATTTTAAGTCTAACTTGGACCTAAATCTAACTCAGACATTCAAAACCTTGTTTTCTCAGCCAATGTAGACTTTTCTCCCCCTTTCTACATTCCTTCATGGTCGTGGGGTATTTCTCCTTTTAATCATTTGATTAAAACCCATCTCTTACATTGGGAATAGTCTGTTTTAACAATCATGTAGGGTAAAACTCCTTTTAATAAACCTTAAATACAGCCAAAATTTATCATTTGATAATAATATTTCCCCGCTTTTGAGCCAATGTAGACTTTTCTCCCCCTTTCTACATTCCTTCATGGTCGTCGGGTATTTTTCCTTTTATTATGACCTCTGTTACTTGACATACTTCTTACCAACCCTAACCCAAACGGCATTGCAATATTTTTTGAATTCGTCAATACGTTCATTCGATTGCTCCTTAATTTGCCATTCTCGAATCATTTTTGATGTTTGCCTCATAGGGATATAAGGACCATACTTTACAATATTGGCCTCCGATACTTTGAACTCTTTAAGCTTCTCGATAAGCCTGGCATTGTTTTCATCTTCGTACCAGTGCTTTGGGATCTTCCTTAATTCCACATTCTTTAATCTGAATTCCAGAGCCACAATCGGAGGCCTACCTCTACTCTTCTCCTTTGGATATATTAGGGAGTATTCAAACTCCATCCTGGTCCCCTTAAGCTCCTGTAATGGTTCGTTTAACGTATATTTAATCATGTCCTTTGGTTGTGGATACTTATTCTGACAATCCATCAAAATTCTATATTCATCAATCTTCACGAACCATTGACCAGTATCCTTATACGCTTCCAATATCTCGTACAATCGCATTGAATACCAACTTTTAAACTTCATGTAATCGGATAAAGAATAAGTCGTATAATGGCCTAAATGAAGGAAAAAAGCTTTCAATGCCGGATTGAGTATTATTGTTATTACTCCATTGTTATAACCAAATTCGAATCCATCTTCGGCCAGGTTCTTACTTGTATCTACAATGTGTTTTGGAGCAAACCGATTTGTCCTTATGTCTTCAAACTCCCATATCTGCACCATCAGATCTTTCAACCCCTTTTTAACTTCCTTATATGCTGTGTAGCGATCTACGTTAGATTCAGAAACAATATCCTTGATATGCATTTGATAGTAAGGCTTTAACGCCATATCGTTTTCATGGATCTGAGCAATCACTAAGGCCATCATTCTCTTTGCGTAAACAGATATCCTCTTTTGCCTTGCAAATGTTACGTTCCAATGCTGTTTAACAACGGACTTAAATTCAGTTTCCGGAATTACTAGCGGTAAGGGTAGTTGTACTTCACTCACTGGTTTAGAATAAAACGAGCTATAATATAGCCAATTCCTTTTAATGATCTGGTTCTGTAGGGTAAAACTCTTAATAATAATGCGAGATGTAGGGTAAAACTCCTTTTATTGTAGGGTAAAACTCCTTTTAATCAATTTACACTTATATATATAACTATTTAGTTCTTTTTACTATAGTAGTTACCAAAAACGCTGCTGCTAAAACAAGGAGAAAAATCTCTTCCCCAAATCGATTTTTCACTTTTTCCTGTTGGCCCCCACACAATCCCAATCTGGCCGGCTCCTGCTGCTCCGTCTCCCGCAAGGCCCGTACACACGGAGCCTGGCCAGCTTTCGGTTTA
>CBDFMG010000004.1:0-9233 GCA_965249485.1 bacterium
ACCGTATCAACACATCGCCAAGACATCTTCGACTCTGTAGTCTATAACAATGTAACCAGCTATGTTCACACAATATACGACTCACTTCCTGCAAAAACAAGATCCATGACACCTGAAAGGACATGGAACCTCTCAAGCAGTGACAAAACGTATCTCGTAGCGGATCTTGAAAACAGTGACATCGGCGTACGTGTAAATCACATCAAACCAGGACAGACTGATCTCTTGCACATATCAAATACCCCTGAAAATATGCCATACTCTCTTGAAATTAATGGGAAGAAGGTAGTTGACGGCGGCATCAGTACAGAAGATGGAGTAATTGAGATCACTTCGAGCCAGATTCCATGGAGTGTTTTAGATCCAGAAATGCCAGTAGTTGATGATGTAAAACTGGTGTTGTACACAGATTCAGATTCGGCGACGATAACTAATACAGATACACCTACAGTATATGACATCTATAACCATCAGTTTGTAGCGGATCCTGGAATTAGCAACTCAATAGACCTCTTGCGTAATTACCAACAAAACGCGTCATTTAACCAAACTGATTCATCAGGTCATGGAATCACAACAAAATCCTTCTGCCGTATCCTGAAATTGACCAGGCCGCATATGATGTCACTGATGCAGTCATAACGGCGCAGCCTGTTCCTGAAGACATCCTGCATTATCCTGAACTTCTTTATCTTTGAGATTGTGTGCTCTACTGTAATCCTGATTCTGGACTGGTTTTTGTTGAACTCCTTTTGCCTTGCAGTAAGTCTCTTGCCTCCTTTGCGCTTGCATGGAAGTACCGGATTGAACTCCGGAAAGTCCCTTGCCATTCCCTCGTATCCCAGGTCGACAAACGTCTGTAGTCCTTCTGGCAGTGTAGGGTGTTTGAGCTGAAACATCTTGTAGTCATGAGGTCTTCCCGGAGAGTGTGGAGGCTTGTGGACTATCTGGCCGTCAAGGTTTACCGTATACTGGTTCTTGACTGTGTGCATCCCCTTTTTGCCCGAGTAGTGCGTCTGTCTCTTCTTTTTGTTCTTCTTTGGCCTTGGTATCTGCTGCTCTGATGAGTCAATCATCACACAAAACTCCGGAAAGTACCGTTCAAGATCCTGTATGGTCCCTATCTTTTTGGATTCGGCGTATATCATCTTCTGGGGGATTGGTATTGAGCCTCGTACGGCAGGCTCCATATACCTGATGTCCCTGTACACGTTGCTCTGGTCCAAACCAAAGAGGTGTCCTGCAAGCTCGTACGTGATGTACATCCGGTAGTAGACCAGAAGCATCATAAGCCTGTCCCTGACTGGAAGAGCGAATCTGCGTCCTGCCCCAATCTTTCGCTCCCTCTTTTTGCGGGACAGCCTTCTTTGCTCTGTTCTTTTGTACTCTTTTTCTATCTCAGATGACAAAAAATCAAACTGTTCTAGGCTAATCCCAGTAAATGACTGGAATGACCTTGGCTTTCTGGCTAGTTTCTTGTATGTTAGCATGAAATAACTAGGACGTTCTCAGCTTTGGATCTTGCTGTGAGTGAATTTGCATGCTTTGATCAAATTATGTTAATTGCGCAAGAGGTCTAATGTACAGTGCAACAGCATACGTTAAGGTGCCGTTTTCAGGTGCCGCTTCTGTGAGTGATGTGTCCCTTGACGAAACGCTTCCACTTCCATATCTGTCAGGGGAGTATGAGTTAGGGGAATCGATGTATGTGCCGTTTGTGGCAAACCATAAAGTGATACACATGATACTCAACGGCACCCAGAAAGTGCAAATTGAATACGGCAACAATCTGGGTCAGCGTGAGATGTTTTTGATTGGAGACAAGACTTCTACTAAAAATGAAGTTTATCCGTATGAGGTAAGGGAAGGAAGTGTCACCGTCGTTGCATCTGCATATGCCATTGCCAGTACAGATGGCACAATGAACGCATTGTTTAATTCAGAGGTTACAGGAACCGTGAAACTTAGCAATGAGTATTATTACGACGTCCCCCCACCTCCACCACCACCTCCACCACGCCGAGATCCACTGACAAATACTATAGACGTCTATGTGAACGGTGATTTGGTAAAGTCAGTACAACTTGGATATAGTGACAGTCCAACTTCCACATCAGCAGTGTCCATTGAAGATTTAGGATCAACGACTGTAGTCACACGATCTGTAGACTACATATATGATGATCTTCGTTACTTTGGACATGCATCAGTTCCTGTAGAATCCGGGGACATTGTAGAGTTTTACGTGATCAATAATGTTATGGGATTCATTGACAGCCACCAGGCTCCTGCTGGATGGACACTATTAGATACTGTTGGCAATGTTGATGCAGAAGTGACTATCAAATCAACATACATTCAGACAGGAATGTAGGCCGTCATTCCTGACATACTCCACTCGCTAAAGCGTCGTGGGTTCTGCGGTTATCATCATCTTTGACATTGCCGCTTGTGGGGTATCAGTGCTCCCCTTGCACAAATCACTTTCTTTGCACAGCTGACTCGTGTTTTGTGTTCGCAACACTGGAGAACAACACGATACTGGCTTTCCAATATTAAATGACGCATTGACATCTGCATGGTCGGCGTGTCCGCAGACACATTGAAATTTCTTCCTATCTCGGTTCCCTAAAGACCCACATCTGCTACAAGTCTGGCTTGTGTGTATGCCGGTGCGACATATGCAATCTCTATTCCCTGCTTTTTGGCTTGTATTAGTTGTGCAGAAAAATCTTTGTTGTGTTTAATATCGTATGTCAGGATCATTTTTTCTGTTTCTCAATGTATTTTTTCACAGCATCCAGTGTCACTGCACCGACTGATGAGGTGAATTTTGATTTGTTCGATGGCATCATAATATTTTTCTGATACTTGAAGTCTTTGGGCGATTCATCCCAACCCTGAATGGTGTGGGCTTTCTCGCCCTGATACTGTAAAGCAGAATCTTGGTACGTTCTCGATTTTGTATATTTCTCCTGCGCAAATTTCTGGAATCGTATCATAATTTGATCTTACCTGACCAGAACTGTTCCTCATAGATTTCTGTCTCTGACTTTTCATCAGCATCATCAGAGCTATCACCATCAACTGTATTTCCCACCACTCGCAAAACCTCTCTGTTGATGAACCTGATCAGTTCCTTGTCATTACTGTTCTCTAGAATCATTACCAGATCATCCACTGTGCTTTTGATTGATTTTTTTATCTTGTATTTGATGTATTTCCTATCCTCAGAATCAATTGATGAGGGGGTCATGATGTATCTTTTCTTCCTTTCAGTGTTTATCACGTGTCCACACATCATCAGAGAAATAACTCAGAACTAATAACCAAAACATGCCATGCTCTGGCAGGTGATTTTTTCGGTGACCCCTCACAGGTCACCAGAAATGACGTGGTGACCCCTCACAGGTCACTTTTTTCCTGTATCTAAAATCCTTATCTTGCTAATACCTTTCAGACATTTGTAGTTGTTCAACTCAAATTACGAACAAAAAAACCAAAAAAACATGCGACACTAGTAAACACCTTATTTTTAATACCAATTTTCAAAATCAACATTTTTCACCATGATGGTGACCCCTCACAGGTCACCAGAAAACATCAATTTTTTCAAAATAAAACACCATATCAAAACAACACCGATGAATACTACTGAGATAATTTTTTCACTATGCGACTGATTCAATTGAATCAATTATTCAACTAATCAAAAACATCAACTAAACATTACTCAACTAAATCAACTAATCAACTAACCAATCAATTACTCAACCATACTGATGAGCCCTGACTAGGGTGAAAGCGCAATCGCGCTCTATGGTAACAATGATAGTGCTCATGACCGTAGGGACGGCAGTTATCGTATTTGCGATACTGAACATAGCCGGACTTCTAGATGGGATCGCCTTAACCGTTCTCGGATTTCTCGGTTTGGGATTTTTCATGTGGCTGGCTACACAACGCTTTGTGGAGTTACATCCAGACGAAGGCATCGTGGACTAGCCCACCACCCTTTTTTATTTTTTTTATTTTCCAATTACAGTTTTTTCACATGAACCATCCTGATGAGGATTCTGACATTGAAACTTTTGCTGACCTTTACTGATTCAATTGAATCAATTAACCAAAGATAAGGGCGATGATGAGCACACCACCTTTCAAAAAGAGAATCGCCAGAGAGCAATGCATTGTTTTGTATTTCAATGCATTTTCTGACGGTATCAAACATCTGAGCCCTCATCATCAAACTGTAACTGATTCAACCAAGTCAACTACTCAAACCAATCATGCTGATGAGCCCTGAATAGGGCGAAAGTGCAATGCACTCCATGAAAAATGAAACATCTCAAAACGAGGCAATATAATGACTCCCAAACAATTTCTCAAAAGAGCTCTAGTTGGCTCTGCACTGGGAATGATTGTCGTTGTGGCAGCATCACTGTCATATGCATATGTTGTTCCATCATTGCTTGATGCAGACAGCATACCTTTGTTTCCCAATTCCACTCTAAACATTCATTCTCAAGACAAATCCCAAACTAACTATGATTCATCTCCTGTTCCAGTACAGCATCAATCATCAAATTGTAAATCATCACCTTGAATTTTATTTCCCTTACAACGTTACACCAAACTCTTGCAGAAACATTCTCTCCTAAAATTCTCTTAAATGTAGAAATTGCAATCTCTACTGTCCAACGTCTGCCATAACCAATATCTTTCTTCCACTGCTTTTGATTCTCTTTTCTTTGTTGCTCTGTTAAACCATCAAACATCTTGATATTTTCAGCATTCATTTCACAATGGCCAAGCTGCAACAATCCCTGCTCTTTTCTTAACTTGTTTCCTTTTGTCTTTGGTGAGAAATTTTTTCTTACTGGAATTACTGGTATGACATTTTTCTTTTCACATTCTTTAAAATTATCGTTGGTGTCATATGCGCCATCAGCACCAACTAACAATTCTTCGGATTTTTTGACATTAGAGGAATTCTCAATGTTGTGCAATGCTTCAGATAACAATCTCTCAAATTCTGGTGCATCGCCTGATTTCTCATCCGTAATTGACACTGCATAAATTTTCTTGGTCCTTGAATCAACCATGATGTGCATCTTGATGAATCCACGTCTTAGATCCCATTTTTCACCCATCCAGTCACCACGACTAGTTGGTTTGAGTCCTGTAGAGTCACCTGCCAAAAATACAATCTCTGTTTTTGTCTTTCCATCTGAGAACCAACTCTTGCCATTATTATCTTCTAGGCTTGTCTTGTTGATTCTCTTCCAAATTGCTGAAAAGTTTGGTGATTTTTCTTTTCCCAACATGTCTTCAATTATTCCCTGCAGTTGTCTGTATCCAGTACCTACAGTGTTTCTGAATAATGCAGTTACCATAAAACACACATCTGAATATACAAACGGATGTCCGACCTTTCCATCATTTAGTTGTTCAACACCTTCTGACATTAGACCTCTTGCGTAATTATTCCTAGGCGTAAATTCTGAGGAAGAGTATTTCCAAAAATTCTCCAATATTGAATTTTTAGGCACAAGTTTGATCAAAATTCAAAATACTGTCAAAAACCCTTCTAATTGCGCAAGAGGTCTATTATATCATCATCAAGATGTAACACATAGAATTTACCACGTGAAATGTATCGCCTGTCATCATATTTTATCTTCTGAGGCATAATTTGATATGAAAATTTTGCGATCCAAATCTTTTTCGATTATATTTTGAGGCTAGATGAAATAATTAGGAAACAAAGTTGTATACGGTAAACCTTGACGGCCAGATAGTCCACAAGCCTCCGCACTCTCCTGGCAGGCCGCATGACTACAAGATGTTTCAGCTCAAACACCCTACACTGCCAGAAGGACTACAGACGTTTGTCGACCTGGGATACGAGGGAATGAGGAATAATTTCCCAGAGTTCAATCCGGTGTTGCCATGCAAGCGCAAAGGAGGCAGAAAACTGACTGCAAGGCAAAAGGAGTTCAACAGGAACCAGTCCAAAATCAGGATTACAGTAGAGCACACAATCTCAAAGATAAAGAAGTTCAGGATAATGCAGGATGTCTTCAGGAACAGGCAACATCGTTATGACTGCATCAGCGACATCATATGCGGCCTGGTCAATTTCAGGATACGGTGGAAAGAGAATTTTGTTGTGATTCCATGACACCGATGAATCAATTTGGTTAAATGACGCGTTTTGTTGGTAATTACGCAAGAGGTCTATAATGTCAGGAGACATTGCATCAAGAAATGAAACAACTCAAGACAATAGACCTCTTGCACAATTAGAAGGGTTTTTGACAGTATTTTGAATTTTGAACAGATTTGTGCCTAAAAACTCAATATTTGGGAATTTTTAGAAATACTCTTCCTCAAAATTCACGCCTAGAAATAATTACGCAAGAGGTCTAATGAGATGTTATTTAGGTTGATTGCATACAATGCTTATAGAATTAGAAAGTTAGAATTTGTTATTTTGGTATGGTTTCTACAAGACCCATGTTATCTAATCTCCATTTAAATCTTTACATATTATCTAATCTCTACATTTAAATCTTTATATATTATCTAATCTCTACATTTAAATCTTTACATATTATCTAATCTTATTGTGCGGCAGATTGACAAAATTTTGATAAGTTGTGGCAAGGGCGAGACCAGTCTAAAACAGATTGCTGATATGCTGGGGTGGAAGAAGGGTTCAGCGTCAGTTGCTATAAACCAGTTAATCGAAAAAGGTCTTTTGGAAAAAAAACGCTACGGGTTCTATATTGCAACTAAAGATGGGCAGAAAAGAATAAAAGAAATCATCGAAAATGTTGAGCCTCATGACAATATTGATTCGGCGGTATACAGGACTGCGGCGCTTTTCACTACAAACTCGCGTTTTGATATGATCAAGACACTCAAATACGGAAAAGAAAGTACAATACCTTCTGCACAGACAAAAGAGTTAGGAGACGCATTCAGGAGTGTTTATCTTGAAACCGTCAATTTTGAGCACCGGGATAACTATGACATGGTAAAAAGCATGTGGAGGAACCACCAAAAACCCGTATGCCAAAGTTGTGGGTTTGATTTTGAAAAGGCATATGAGAACCACGCAGAATACATCAAAGAAGTTGTAGATAAAACACCGCTGTCCGAAAAATTCAGTAAAACAAAGCTGTTCAGAAATCTACGATGGGAATCGTTCCCAGACATTGAAAAGTACAGGAGGAACTTCGGGTTAACTACATCATACACCGCACCTGAAATTCCCGACAGTTGGAATGACTAGCGGCGGTTCGGTGATGTCTATTTCACTTTAATCAAGATCTGCCCAGACCTTTGTGGCGCGTTGTGATTCTTAGTTTTTCTTGAAAGGGATAGATCAGTTCTTAATAGACGTGACATCGGCTCACACCTTGCAGAAGGCTGAGATCGTCGCTCCCGGATCTATCGATGGATTTCAAACGGCATTACGAATATAGGCATGTCATCTATTTTTGTATCGTGTTATGCTCTGTTGTGCTGTGTTTCCTAACATGACTAGTTTGTCCAACTAATTCTACCAATCAAGGTTTGGATCAGAATATTTTGTATGATTCCATGAATAGGAATTGGAAAAAATACAACCAATCCCTTGTAAGAAGAGGAGAAATCATGCTGTCTTTTGATGCCATGGAACAATGGAGTACAGAACTCAAGGAGATGAAACACAAAAAGGAAGGACGTCAGTATATCTATCCTGAATCATTCATGGAGGCACTAGGGTGCTGTCATCTCTATTTGCATCTGCCATTCAGACAAACTGAAGGTTTGATAAAATCACACCTGAAAGAAAAATCAAAAACACCAACATATTCTACAATCTGGAAGCGTGTCAGCAAACTCGATATCAAAATGAATCCAAAACTTGGAAAAGACATCGTCATTGCAATAGACAGTACGGGAGTCAAGGTTGCCAATCGTGGTGAGTGGATGAGACAGAAATGGCAGAAAAGAAGAGGATTCTTGAAGATTCATGTTGCAGTGGATGTGAAATCTAAACAAATCACAGGTTTAGAGATTACAGATGACAAGTCACATGATTCAAAACATTTTGTATCACTGGTTGAACAATCAAAAGAGTCTGGAGATGTAATCAAGACTCTAGCTGATGGTGCATATGATACCAAGGATTGTTTTTCATATTTGTATCATGAAGGTGTAATTCCTGGAATCAAAACAAGAAAGAACTCATCAGTTAGCACTGACTGCTACCCAAGACGAAAAGCTGTTCTGGCTCAATTATTCAACTATGAATTATGGAGGAACAGCGTAAGCTATGGAGACAGATGGATTGTTGAATCAGTGTTTTCTGCATTCAAGAGAATGTTTGGTGAGCATGTCACGTCTCACAAAAGGGAAAACATGATTCATGAGTTGAAAATGAAAGTTTGTCTGTACAACAAGATGATTACAATGCAGTAAGATAATCCAAAAGGATTCGTTTAATCAAAGAATGTTGATGATTTTCAGAGTTGGGAAACACAGCAGACGTTTATAACAAAATATGCCTTTTTCAAAATATGGTAATGTGCGCATCTTATTGCCATATTTTGAAAAAGATAAAACTAATTACTCTAATGTTTTTTCCTCAAACATTCTCTTTAGTTTGGAGTTGCATGCAGGACATGATGTTTCTGCATGAACGGTACTGCACGAAACACAGCAAAACTCTATTGGTTTTTTCTCTACCCATCCTGTCTCTTTTTTTAGCTCATTTACCGTATCCTGGAGTAGTCTTATCTGTCTTTGCTGCTCTATGGCAAACCTTTCACTTCTGTATTGTCTTGCCTCATCATCCAATCTACTTTCTTTGATTCTGTCCAGTTCTGAGAGTTTCTCTTTTAGTTGCAGTTTCAACTCATCTGAATCATCAGTACCATTGACTACACTTGTGAATTTTGTAAATATGTTGAGTCTCTTTGAGGCCTTTGCATATTCCTTTCGCAGAGTCTCGGGGTATAGTTTTGCCTGCTTTTCATAGGAATCTTTTGGCCTGTGGCCAATTACATGGTCTGCAACATCAATTCTACAACCAGAGTCAATAAGAGTAGATTTTAACAGATCTCGTAGTTCATGAGAATCCATATTATAGTATTTTCTACCATTGATTTGTACAAATTTCTGTATTCCTGCCCTCTTTACAATACGTGAAAAACTCTCAAACATCCATGCAGTAGATA
>CBDFMG010000005.1:0-161336 GCA_965249485.1 bacterium
GAGGTATCTCATGTCAAATAGCATAATGATCAACTGTGTATCTGAGAGTGATTGTGCGATACCTCCTGCAAAAAGTATCTGCACGGATACACAGTTGGTGTATGGCCTGAGGGAAGACCATGCTTTACCTGATCCAGTCTCAATTATTAAAAATTTCACTAATCGTTTCATGCGGTATAGTCGTACAGTTGGCCGGGGAAGACTTGCCATCCGTTACTGCGTCCTTTTATCAAAACTGGCAGGATTTTTCATACACCTGCGTACGAGTAAGACATTCAGTGGAAATGTAAATGCTGAAAAGATTGCGAGGCAGAAACATGAATATTTGACAAAAATCAAAAAAAGTGAAAGAAACCTCCTATATTCTGATCAGCGTGAAATGGAATCTGACATGTACTATAATTTCAATAATTTCAATAACTTCAGTAACGTAAAAAAAACGCAAAAAGACAAAATTACATAATGTGGAAGAGTATACTGTACAAAGACATTTCGGAATCATGCCATTACTCCTTCATTCATGCCGACACTTTTATTATAATTAGATAATTGAATTTCTTTACATCCATAATCTTTGGATTTTTAATCATATCGCTTGTAGCGCCACTATTTCTGAAAAAATAACATGAAAAACGATAGCAATACAAGTTTCTGGCAAAAATATTACTCATATGTAGATATTCTTAAAAAATCAAAAAACAGAAAGGGCCTCACAACATGAGCATATTAATTCAAAAAACTAGTCAATATACTCTTCAAGAGCAGACTATTCAAAAATATGGTGTAGTATATACTCCAGAAACACTATCTGGATATCTTGTAGAAAAAACATTGCAATACATTTTAACAGACGCAGACTTTAAAAAGAATGACAAAATATCCATTGGAGATCCTGCTTGTGGAGATGGAATGTTATTACATAGCATGGCAAGTCTGTTATCTCACAAACAAAAATTTAAAAAAATTTCTCTATATGGATTAGACATTGATGAAAAAGCACTTGCTTCTTGCAAACAAAAATTAGCAAAATTAGAGACGCATTTCAAAACAACAACAATTAAAACTAACTCACTATGTTTATTTGAAAACTCTGAAAAAAATAAAACATTAAAACAATCATCTAAAAATATCTCGTTAAATAAGGGATTTGATATAATTATAGCAAATCCTCCTTGGGGTGCAGATTTAACTGACTATAAAGAAAAATTAAGTTCTGCTCAATATGCAACTTTATCTGGACAGGTAAACTCTTTTGAATTGTTTATGGAGATGGCAACAAAAATTGTTAAAAAAGGAGGATACTTTGCATTCATTGTACCTGATTCCATTCTTAATCATGGTAGAAGCATTCTTCGAGACATACTAGTTGAATCAACAGAGATTAAATTCATTGCAAGGCTAGGGGAGAAAATTTTTCCCAAGATAAATCGGGCTTGTGCGATAATCATATGCAAAAATTTACCCCCCTCTGAAAATTCTCAAACGGATTGTTTTAGGCTATCAAGTGCAAATAGAGCACAAATTCTTGCAGGACGGCTCTCTTTTTCAGAGGCAGAGATAGATCATCTTTATACAGCACCACAAAAGAGATTTCTTCATAATTCTTACAAACAACTTGATATCGATCTCAGAGAAAACGAAACTCAACTGGTCGAGAAATTTAGAAAAACATCAAAAACACTTGCAGACGTGCTTTCAAGCACGAGAGGCATAGAATTAGGAAGTTCAGGCATGATATCTATGTGCACTAATTGTCATGTGTGGTCACCTCTTTCTAAAAATCTAATTAATACGTGCAAAGAATGTGGAAAAAAATACAATACTGAAGACAAGCAAATCAGCATTACCGCCCAAAAGAAAACTCCAAACTCTAAACCACTAATCATCGGAAGTGATATGAAACGCTATGTTGCAAAACCTTCAAAATGGATTACACTAGGGAAAAGAGGCATAAACTACAAGTCAAAAAGCACTTTTGAATCCCCAAAAATTTTAATTAGAAAAACGGGTGTAGGCATTACTGCTGCACTTGACTACACATATGCATATACAAATCAAGTAGTATACATATTACGAAACAATAACAAAACTAATCCCGAACTTGAATTTTTTATAGCACTAATTAATTCTAGAGCATACTATTTTTTTCTCGTCAAGGCATTTGGGGAACTTGAATGGAAGTCACACCCTTATTTGACACAAACGCAAATTCTCAGCTTGCCTTTGCCTGATTTGAAATCTGAAAAGAATAAAAAAATAATAAATGAAATTATTTTGTTGTTACGACCTCAACTTAAAATTGGAAAACCTTCAAGACAAATTGATATGAAAGTTGAATCATTGATTGGAAAAATGTTTGCACTTACAAAAAAAGATTATAGAATCATACTCAATGCAATAAATGAATTAGACGAGTTGTTACCTGTAAGGGAACTCAAAAATTTTGATCAAAAAATATTTCTAAATACATTAGGCAGGTAAGCATATGGGTTATAGATACATTGGTTCTAAAACCAAGATAGTAGATGGAATAATATCTGAATCAAATTTTGATGTGGAGACAATTCCCACAAATGATAACACAGAACTTGCAATGATTCCAATAATTGTAAAGAGCATCACTGGAATTGCACCATTGATGTATTCTGGCCCATCCCAAAATGCTTCTAAAATTTTATAACCACACGGCGAGAAGGCCACCGTACTTGTACGGCGGCAGTTCACCTGGTTTCTCAGAGAAAAATATCTGAGTTGCAAAAAGTTGACCAGATACACCATTGGTCATGGGTAACAGGCGACACGATGGAGTCATGTGAAATGACATGCTGGCACAGCCAGCCAAATTCAGCAAGAAAGCCAAGCAGGGCAAAGTGAACACATCTTTGGGAAAATGCAAAGAATGATGCTTTGTAAAATTGACAACTGTTTTCGTAAGATGGCTAGACGAAGCAAAATGAGTATGAAAAACTACTGAGAAATACACATTACGATAAAATATCATTGCATACTAACTGTATTTTTTTTGTGTGCTGCTGTTTCATATGCATATGGTGATGATGGTTCCTTTACTGTCACATGTGAGGCAGAACATCATTTGTGTGAACTGCCAGTAATGGCAGACACAGTAAATGTAACAATTGATGGTGAGGTTGCGATACAGAAAATTGACGCTAATGGCACATTTAATTTTGAAGATGTCAAATATCTAATGTTTGCATTGCTGTTATTATTTTCACTCATGATGACGACAAAGACTGTGATAGCAATATGGACATGACTATTCGAACCACAATTATGAATGGCATAGAAGTTGCAGTAGTTCTAGGATTCAATCAATATGGAATGTTATCTGATCCTACAATAAGGCTATATCTGGATGAGAAAAAAGCATACATCACACTTGCAAAATTGCAAGTCAGAGAATATCAAATGATGAGAGATTCCATAGATGAAGAAGCAGTTTTGAACATAGATGAGGGAAGAAAAAATGCAAGAAAAGCGCTGAATGATTTTTCCTTTTACTCAAAAGCAGAACTAAAACAGGTCTCCACAAACAACCCACCAGAATTCTACGTCCCAAGAACTTACAGAACTCTCACCTTCATGCTGACGGAGGAAGATGTGGAAAGGATAGCCAAGGGCAGGGGATTCCAGAACATCAACTGGCCAGACAAGGCAAAAGAAGAAAGTACAGAAAATGAACGTTAATACGACAAAGCAGGCAACCACTTCTACTTGTCAGGAAACAGACTCAAAAAAATCACGACATTTACGCAGAAAAAATATTTTGAAAAAGTTTCTTGCCAAAAATGCAAAACAGGTTTCAAGATGGGTGACTCTCTGTACATCATGTCATCAAAAAGAAAGAGCAGGCATTACCATGAGAAGTGTTGGCAAAAGATGCTTTACTGATGATGGCAAGTGGAGAGAAAATTCCGGCGAGGTTTGCCGACACGCTCTTCCAGAATTACACTGGTAAGTCTTCGGGTGTTTTCACATTTTTTGCTCCTAAAAAATAGCAAATGTCTCCAAGATTGAACAGTGTATAATTCTTCTACCTGTAAACTATCGGCTCATTTGCCTTCATGGAAAAACCCCATCTGAAATGTGTGGTATTGAAAATAATGGAGGAATATGACTAGGATGATTTTATCAAATGTAGAAAATGTTCCAAGACGTTTATTTTTGAAGAATATAATCATCATATTTGTGATGTTGATTTTAAAGGAATTAAAGAAATTGGAATTGATTATCATTTTGATGGAGAAAAAGATGAAAATAATGATCAGGTTTTTATCGCTAAAGGTTTGGATGGCATAATATATCGACTTGTCAAATGCGACCACGATCCGCCTCATACATCAGCCGATCCGACTATTTTTGACAGTGAGAAAAACCGACGAAGACTTTACAGAACCTAAACTTCTGAGAACATCAAGGGATGGCAGAGGCTAAAATAGAATGAAGAAAAAAAGACTAGAACTGATGATAGAAAACTGCATCAGAACGAATGTTGATGAATTCAGAAATTATTCCGACGAACTGTCAAGCGATGAGAAAAAAATAATGGAAGGCGCACTGGCCATGAGATATTTCATGATGGCAAAAAAGGTGCAAAAATGATTATTGGATTAGGGAATTATGCCGTAGAGATGTTGAGGGGGTTGATATACCCTAATGGCAGTTCAATCAAAGAAGCACTCGTTATCTGAAAAACTCTATATTCTATTTCACGAGTTAGGTAAAGGGAATCCTGACAGTTGGATTGATGAGATACAATCGGATTATCCAGAAGTTCTCAGACTGATTGCAGAACACATGGAAGAACACGAACCTTATGCAGTAAATACAATTAATGCGTTAAAACATTCTGCGGAGACACTTGAGGGATGTGGTATTGATATGAGTAAACTTGAAGGACATTCTTGGGAGATTGAGGAAAGGTTAGGGTTGAAAAATTGAGCGACATGAAGCCAATCATATGCCTATCAATGGGTGCTGGGGTGCAAACAACTTGTTTGTTATTAATGAACCCCAAAAAATATGATTATGTTGTATTTGCAGACACAGGAGATGAAAAACCTGAGACATATTACTATATGGAAAATTATCTGAAACCCTTCTGTAAAGAAAATAATGTCAATTGGGTAACTGTGAAAAAGACAGGTTTTGAATCCCTAATGGATTACTGCATTAAAAAAGAATTGATTCCCACCAGAAATTTCAGATGGTGTACAGACAAGTTCAAGATTAGGCCTATTAGAAAATTCATAAAATCCCTAAAATCAAAGTCCCCTGTAATTCAAGATATAGGAATATCTTTAGATGAATCACACAGGGCAAATTTTAGCGGTAAATACGGCGACAAGTACACAAAATTTGAATATCCATTAATTGAACAAAAAATTACAAGAAAACAATGCTACGAAATCATACAGGCAAAAGGTTACCCAATACCTCCAAAGTCAGGATGCTATTACTGTCCTTACGCAAAAAAACAAGAGATTAGAAAATTACATGCAACTAACAAACCACTTTATGACAAGGCGGTTCTGATGGAAAAAAACAACAAACAGTATCCAAAAATGACTTTGTTCAATGTGCCGTTAAATAACTTAAATGAGATTCAGTCTTTAGACGACTTTACATGTGATTCGGGGCATTGTTTCGTATGATGGATTCATGGGGAATGCATGACATTAATGGAGGGCAAACTATACAATGACTCCAATCAACTGTGGATGCTGTGGAAGACCAAGAAAAGAGCATACCAGTAAAGGCTGGGTTTTCTGTCAACTTCAAATTATAATCACACGGCGAGAAGGCCACCGTACTTGTACGGTGGTAGTTCACAGAAAATCGATAAAGTCAGTTTATAATAAACTTGTTAATATGAAACACGAGATGGCAGCAAAGGAGTTACAAAAATGAATATAGTTTGTGAATGTTCAATCTACTACAAAAAGAAAACAGGACTGATCACAGTTGGAAGGCCTGGAGGAACTAGATTCTTTTTTACTCCTGCAAATTTTGTTAAAACTTTTGAAATTGTCAAACATCCACAAGAAAGTGATTCTGTACAGTTGCAAAAAATCATGGAGACACAAAAATAATGCAAACCAAAGTATGTGGAGAACAGGCAAAACAAATCAAAGAAGGCCAAAAATTCATAGCAAGAATTACTTCAGTAGAGGGTAGAACCATTGCCATTTTAGAGCCTGAGGAAAAAATCAGAATGAATTTTGTAAAAAATTCTAAAAAGAGGTGTAATCTGTAGTGTCTCAGAAAAAAAAGTCATTGTTCAAAATGACTCCAAAGTCACTGACAGACGAACAGACCAAAGAGGTATCTTCAAAATTCCCAAAACTCTCAAAAAAAGAGTTAAAATACATTGCCAAACTAAAGAAGAGACAACATGACGCAGATGTTACAAGCTTTAAAAAACATGTTAAATTTATCGCAAAGTATTGTTTTAAGAATAGCCTAACTTCACTTTCATTCAAACGTACTGATGAAAGCAGTTATGGTGTTAATTGTTCATTTTACAGTCCGCTTGATTTCATGACTCCTGCAAGACGCAGGAATGTAAAAAAACAACTGGAGGGATTATCTTCTTGACTGTTTATAATCACACGGCGAGAAGGCCACCGTACAGGTACGGTGGCAGTTCACTAATTTTGAATAGGCATAACCATCAACACCTAATTGTCCGTACCAAAAACCAAATGCTCACCAAATTGTCGGTGCAAGAAAAAGTCAGATGATCAAGATGTGGTTTGATTTTGGATGCAGGTAACGTGGAATTCTGCACCTGTTAATGATGTTTAGTAGTGTTTTGCACATTTTGACGTAAGTTGATACCATGAGAATTTGTGAGAATTCATTTCTAATGGATCCAAATTAGCTAGAATTAGTCACAATTGGGTCAAAAATTGATGGTTTCTACAAGGCCGCTAGAGAGTGGCGGTGAAAAAACACAACCAGTGTCACAAAAGCAGCGCAAAGATGCATGCATGGCAGTGTTGCTCCCAACAATAGTAATTGCAGTTGGAGGTTGTGTGTGGGAGATGGGATTTAATGGTATAATCGGCGGTGATCATATGATAAATAATGCATATGCCGAGGAATCAGTTCTTTTAGTTACAAATGAGACTGCAAAGCTTACTGCGAGTGATGGTGCAGGAAATGACTTCTTTGGCAGCTCCGTATCAGTCTATAACAATACTGCCGTAATTGGCGCATATGGAGATGATGATAATGGCTCCTACTCTGCATACGTCTTTGAGAAGAACAGCACCAGCGGCAACTGGACGCAGACGGAGACTGTAAAGCTTACTGCAAGCGATGCTGCAGCAAATGACCTCTTTGGCATCTCCGTATCAGTCTATAACAATACTGCCGTAATTGGCGCATCTGGAGATGATGATAATGGCACCAGATCCGGCTCTGCATACGTCTTTGAGAAGAACAGCACCAGCGGTAACTGGACGCAGACGGAGACTGCAAAGCTTACTGCGAGTGATGGTGCAGCAAATGACCTCTTTGGCCGCTCCGTATCTGTCTATAACAATACTGCCGTAATTAGCGCAATTTTCGATGATGATAATGGCTCCTACTCTGGCTCTGCATACGTCTTTGAGAAGAACAGCACCAGCGGCAACTGGACGCAGACGGAGACTGTAAAGCTTACTGCAAGCGATGGTGCAGCAGGTGACTACTTTGGCCGCTCCGTATCAGTCTATAACAATACTGCCGTAATTGGCGCATCTTTAGATGATGATAATGGCCACAACTCCGGCTCTGCATACATCTTTGAGAAGAACAGCACCGGCCACTGGACGCAGAAACAAAAGCTTCTTGCAAGCGATGGTGCAAATAATGACTGGTTTGGCCGCTCCGTATCTGTCTATAACAATACTGTCGTAATTGGCGCAACTTACGGTGATGATAATGGCTCCGGCTCTGCATACGTCTTTGAGAAGAACAGCACCAGCGGCAACTGGACGCAGACGGAGACTGTAAAGCTTACTGCAAGCGATGGTGCAGCAGGTGACCTCTTTGGCATCTCCGTATCAGTCTATAACAATACTGCCGTAATTGGCGCATCTGGAGATAATGATAATGGCTCCTACTCCGGCTCTGCATACATCTTTGAGAAGAACAGCACCGGCCACTGGACGCAGAAACAAAAGCTTCTTGCAAGCGATGGTGCAAATAATGACTGGTTTGGCCGCTCCGTATCTGTCTATAACAATACTGCCGTAATTGGCGCATTTTACGATGATGATAATGGCTCCAACTCCGGCTCTGCATACGTCTTCACCATACTCCAGGCTCCAACAGCACACGCAGGAGACGCCCAGACGGTAGACGAGGGCGATAACGTAACGCTTGACGGAACCGGCTCGGCTGACCCCAACGGCGACACCATCACATACGCATGGAGCCAGACACAAGGCCCCACAGTCACACTATCCAGCAGTACGTCAGTGTCTCCGACGTTTGATGCCCCCCTGATCAACTCTACTCAAGCCATCCTCACATTCTCCTTAACGGTAAACGACGGAGCGGCAGACAGCACACCTGACACGGTAGACATTACAGTATCAAATGTCAACACCCCACCAACCGCAAACGCAGGAGCTGACCAGACGGTAGACGAGGGCGATAACGTAACGCTTGACGGAAGCGCAACGGATCCGGACACCGACGACACCATCACATACGCATGGAGCCAGACACAAGGCCCCAGAGTCACACTATCCAGCAGTACGTCAGTGTCTCCGACGTTTGATGCCCCCCTGATCAACTCTACTCAAGCCATCCTCACATTCTCCTTAACGGTAAACGACGGAGCGGCAGACAGCACACCTGACACGGTAGACATTACAGTATCAAATGTCAACACCCCACCAACCGCAAACGCAGGAGCTGACCAGACGGTAGACGAGGGCACCACCGATATACAGCTTAACGGAAGCGCAACGGATCCGGACACCGACGACACCATCACATACGCATGGAGCCAGACACAAGGCCCCAGAGTCACACTATCCAGCAGTACGTCAGTGTCTCCGACGTTTGATGCCCCCCTGATCAACTCTACTCAAGCCATCCTCACATTCTCCTTAACGGTAAACGACGGAGCGGCAGACAGCACACCTGACACGGTAGACATTACAGTATCAAATGTCAACACCCCACCAACCGCAAACGCAGGAGCTGACCAGACGGTAGACGAGGGCACCACCGATATACAGCTTAACGGAAGCGCAACGGATCCGGACACCGACGACACCATCACATACTTGTGGAGCCAGACACAAGGCCCCAGAGTCACACTATCCAGCAGTACGTCAGTGTCTCCGACGTTTGATGCCCCCCTGATCAACTCTACTCAAGCCATCCTCACATTCTCCTTAACGGTAAACGACGGAGCGGCAGACAGCACACCTGACACGGTAGACATTACAGTATCAAATGTCAACACCCCACCAACCGCAAACGCAGGAGCTGACCAGACGGTAGACGAGGGCACCACCGATATACAGCTTAACGGAAGCGCAACGGATCCGGACACCGACGACACCATCACATACGCATGGAGCCAGACACAAGGCCCCAGAGTCACACTATCCAGCAGTACGTCAGTGTCTCCGACGTTTGATGCCCCCCTGATCAACTCTACTCAAGCCATCCTCACATTCTCCTTAACGGTAAACGACGGAGCGGCAGACAGCACACCTGACACGGTAGACATTACAGTATCAAATGTCAACACCCCACCAACCGCAAACGCAGGAGCTGACCAGACGGTAGACGAGGGCGATAACGTAACGCTTGACGGAAGCGCAACGGATCCGGACACCGACGACACCATCACATACTTGTGGAGCCAGACACAAGGCCCCACAGTCACACTATCCAGCAGTACGTCAGTGTCTCCGACGTTTGATGCCCCCCTGATCAACTCTACTCAAGCCATCCTCACATTCTCCTTAACGGTAAACGACGGAGCGGCAGACAGCACACCTGACACGGTAGACATTACAGTATCAAATGTCAACACCCCACCAACCGCAAACGCAGGAGCTGACCAGACGGTAGACGAGGGCACCACCGATATACAGCTTAACGGAAGCGCAACGGATCCGGACACCGACGACACCATCACATACGCATGGAGCCAGACACAAGGCCCCACAGTCACACTATCCAGCAGTACGTCAGTGTCTCCGACGTTTGATGCCCCCCTGATCAACTCTACTCAAGCCATCCTCACATTCTCCTTAACGGTAAACGACGGAGCAGTAGACAGCACACCTGACACAGTCATCGTCACCATACTTGACACCGACGGCAGTGGCGTTACCAACCAGACCCCAACCGCACACGCAGGAGATGACCAGACGGTAGACGAGGGTACCGCAGAAGTAACACTTAACGGAAGCAAATCAAGTGACCCAGATGGCGATACCATCACATACTTGTGGAGCCAGACACAAGGCCCCACAGTCACACTATCCAGCAGTACGTCAGTGTCTCCGACGTTTGATGCCCCCCTGATCAACTCTACTCAAGCCATCCTCACATTCTCCTTAACGGTAAACGACGGAGCGGCAGACAGCACACCTGACACGGTAGACATTACAGTATCAAATGTCAACACCCCACCAACCGCAAACGCAGGAGCTGACCAGACGGTAGACGAGGGCGATAACGTAACGCTTGACGGAACCGGCTCGGCTGACCCCAACGGCGACACCATCACATACTTGTGGAGCCAGACCCAAGACCCCACAGTCACACTATCCAGCAGTGTATCAGCATCTCCGACGTTTGATGCCCCCCTGATCAACTCTGATCAAGCCATCCTCACATTCTCCTTAACGGTAAACGATGGAGCGGTAGACAGCGCCAATAATGACACAGTCATCGTCACCATACTTGACACCGACAGCAGTGACGTTACCAACCAGGCTCCAACCGCAAATGCAGGAGACCCACAGGTTGTAGGTGAGGGCAAAACCGTGATCCTTGACGGAAGCGCATCAACTGACGATAAAGGATAAAGGAAGTGGAAACCTGAGATACGAGTGGAGGCAAGACCTCACCGACAGCATCCAGGTAACGCTGTTACCTGAAACTGACAATCCTGCAATAGTAACATTTGATGCACCAGCAGACGTCAACAGTCCTCAGATCCTCACATTCATCCTTAAAGTAATAGACAAAGAAGACCTATCAAACGATGCCAGAGTCACCGTCACCATACTTGACACTGATGCCGTAACTCCATCTCCAGGTGGTGGTAGTAGCGGAGGCGGAGGCGGAGGCGGAGGCGGAGGCGGTCCAATCCGAATCGATAATGTCTACATAAAGTCAGTATCATGGGACTGTAACGCAGGAACTATCAAGATAATTGCAGGGCCTGACTCAGACTATCTCTCTATATCTGTGCGCACGACACAGCTTGGCGTACACCAGGCATCAGTAGCAGGTGATGACATCCCCGGATACAGGGCATTTGTCTCCAATATGGACAAGACTGAGGACTATATCGGAATAAAGGCAGTAGCACCGCACAGCAGGGACCCAGCCACCATCAGCGAGTCCATAAACATTACCGAGTGCACCGGAGAAAGGATCTTTGATGAATACATGCAGCCAGAATCCACACTGCCATCAGCAGTAACACAAACAGAAGAAGAGGTGGCAGCCACGCAAAGAACAGAAGACACCCCAGTCACTGAGGGGCAGAAAACCATCTTTGACTCCCCACTACATCAGCAGCTCAAAGGGGACATCCCAGCAGAGATGGTCCAGTGCAATGAGGGACTGGTGTTGATCCTCAAACCCAACATGGAAGAGTCTGCATGTGTCAGGGAATCAACTGCACACAAACTGGTCATGCGCGGATGGCACGGCATTATCTAATAGATGATGGCTTGTTCCACTCTTGGCTTCTGCAGCATCTGGGTGTGTCCTAAAACCGTCTGTGCCTTGCTAGTACAGAATAAATCTAATCTGTCACGAAAAGAGCAACTACTCGGAGGAAGACAACTGGCATGAAAGACAAAAAGGTGAGAAAGTTAAATGATGAAAAGCCTTGTAATTAGGACAAAAAAAGAATATCTTGAGCTAGTTCCACGTCCATCAAAAGAGGATTATAAGAGTCTCAAAAATTCCATTGAAAATGACGGACAACATTTACCAATAACAGTTAATCAAAATGGAGTAATCCTTGATGGGCATACACGCAATGATGTTTGTAAGGAATTAGGAATTAAACCAATTTTTGAGGTTATGAAGTTCGATGATGAGTTTGATGAAAAACGTTTTGTGGTAACTACTAATCTTTCCAGAAGGTCGCTTAATCTGTTTCAAAAAGGAGAAATTTTACAAGTTTGGTGGAATGAACAAAGAGAATTAGGCTTCAAAGCTAGAGGGAGTCATACACGGAAAACTAGACGTGGTAAAAAATACAAAACAAAACAACGGTTGCATATGCAAGTTGCAAAAATGCTTGGATGTGCCCATACAACAGCTTATAGGATTTTCTGGTTGATTAACAATGCACCTGAGAAAATAAAACGAATGCTCAGAAAGGGAACAATTACAATTGGTGCTGCATATACAAAACTTTACAAAAATGGAAAACTGGTAGGATATTGCAAAAAATACAACAGATCAAACCAAAACAGATATCCTGTCTGTATTAGATGTGAATCAAAAACAGCAAAGCCAGAAAAAACAAAATGTCATGTACATACTCAACAGTGCTGCACTGAATGTGGGTGGGGGTTCTAATGTTAATTCCTACAAATTGTATTTTAAAAATAGATGAGGATTACTTGGATTTGGTTCCACGTCCTACAAATGAGGAACGTCAGATACTGAAATTTTCAATAATGGATGATGGTCAACATGTGCCAATCATTGCAAGCAGAAAACACATTATTTTAGATGGACATACCAGATCAGAGATATGTGAAGAACTTCATATAAAGCCAAAATATGTTATCAAGAGATTTAATTCAGTGGAGGATGAGAGAAAATTTGTTATTCTTTCAAATCTTGCAAGACGCAACCTAACAAAATTTCAAAAAATAGAACTTGCATGGGAGATTTATGAGAACGAGAAAAAACGTGCATATGATAGAATTCATTGGAAGTGCAATCCAGATCTAGCAAACATAGACAAGAAAACTGGAAAAATACTCAGCATAAAACATAAAATCAGAGAGGGTCGTGCTATGGAGATTTTTGCAAAATACATGGGAACAGGGCACACCGTAATACATCAGATAGAATGGTTGAAAAATAATGCCGACAAATCAATGCTAAAGAAATTAAGAAATAATGAAATCTCTATTGCAAGAGCATATTATTTTGTTAAAGGAATGAAATTTACAAGGGCAAGAAAGAAGCCATTTACAAGTCCTAAAGAATGCCCAGAATGTGGTTACAATATCAGAAAAGCTAAACTAAAACTCAGAAAATGTCATGTTCACAAATGGTATTGCTGTAAAAATTGTAGATGGGGAATATGATGAAAGCAAAGGAGTTTGAATAGATGGATAAAAGAACTTCCAAAGGCAAAAAATTTTCAAAACTTCAAACCCATGAAGAAAAGATGTTGTTTTTACTTGAAGGAATATACGACGAAGTAAGATCTACACGATACGGGATTCTGTCTAAGATGTCAGACAGTGACTCAATCCTGAAAAAAATACTAGAAACAAACATCCAGATTATGGAGGTAACAAACACAGGTAGGTTTTGGCCTGACGAGTACGTCATGGAACTGAAAAAACAGGTGAGTTGCCTTTGAATGACAGAATGAAAGTAAAGGAGTTTGAAAAATAGATGACACCTGAACTAAAAGGCAAATTACCTTGCCAAAATTATGGCCATCACTGCCTGAATACTACTGTCGCAGAATGTGACCTGGGAAACGGCAGAGGCGTGAAACTGTACTGTCGTTCCTGCATTGAAAACTCTTCGGGTGATTGTGATATTGATGATTGTGAGGTTGATGATACGCTAGTATTTTGTAAAAGAGAATGGGAGCTGCAGGGTAAATGACAGATATGCCAAATGATAATTTATGTGAATTTTGCAATCACCCAAAAGATAAGCACGCTTTTGATATTGTGGTCTCTAGAAAAATTCACTGTGAAGTATCCTGTGTGGTTTGTTTTGATTTAGAGAGACTAAAAAGGAGAAAAATAAAATGAACGATAAAACATATGACTGCCTAAATGAGGATTTTCTTGCACGCTGCAGAGCAATTACAAACCACTATGAATCCAAAAAAGGTACATGGCCAGCTAAAGATCAAATACTGAAAATATATGAAGAGGTTGCAGAAATACACAAAGCCAAAGACTGCCACAGTATGATCAAAGAGTGTTGTGACACAATACTTGCAGTGATCACGTTGCTTGATTTGGTGGGCTTACCTCATTCCAAAATAAATCAGGTTATGGAAAAAACACTACAAAAGGTGGAGGCCAGAATGAAATGAAACAATTCTACAAGGTAGCCAGACCAGACGGTTTTGATTTTCACACAAACACAATAAACTATCGCACAAACATAGGAAAGACAATCACAAATCCAAATAAGACAGAATCAAAGGAACTCTGCACAGCAGATCTAATCCATGCGTCAGAGTTTTTCTTTGATGCTCTATACTATGGTGATCTCCCATGCTCGATATTTCTGGTAGAGGGAATACCAGTGTCAAAACAGAGTGACAAGGCAGGATTCAAGGAACTAAAGATAGTAAAAGAGATACCAACTGCCAACTGGCAAAATGCGTTTTATTCGTTAGTGATATGGATGCTAAAAGATTTGAAAAATAACTTTGACTGTAAAATACATAAAAAGGCAACAGATGCAGTCAACCAAGCCATCCAGGTTTTCGTGAATGCGCAAAAAACAGGAAAGATAGACGTGTCTGCTGCTGAGTCTATTGAGGCTACTGCTAGGTCTGCTGGGTTTGCTTTGTCTGTTGGGGCTACTGCTAGGTCTGCTAGGTTTGCTGATTTGTCTGTTGAGTATGCTATTTTGTCTGTTGAGTATGCTTTGTCTGCTTTGTCTGCTAGGTCTGCTACGTCTGCTGAGTATGCTGCTTGGTCTGCTGAGTATGCTGCTTGGTCTGCTGAGTATGCTGCTTTGTCTGCTAGGTCTGCTACTTTGTCTGTTGAGTATACTGCTAGGTCTGCTGAGGCTGCTAAAAAGAAGGAACTCTCAGATAAATTCATAGGGCTGTTAGAGGAGTAGAAATGAAACAATTCTACAAGGTAGCCAGACCAGACGGTTTTGATTTTTGCACAAACACAATAAACTATCGCATAAACATAGGAAAGACAGTCTCAAATCCAAAGAAGACAGAATCAAAGGAACTCTGCACAGCAGATGTAATCCATGCGTCAGAGTTTTTCTTTGATGCTCTGAGTTACGGTGATCTCCCATGCTCGATATTTCTGGTAGAGGGAATACCAGTGTCAAAACAGAGTGACAAGGCAGGATTCAAGGAACTAAAGATAGTAAAAGAGATACCAACTGCCAACTGGCAAAATGCATTTCACTCGTTAGTGATATGGATGCTCGAGGATTTGAAAAATAACTTTGACTGTAAAAAAGAAAAAAATGTAACAGGTGCAGTCAACCAAGCCATCCAGGTTTTTGTGAATGCACAAAAAACAGGAAAGATAGACGTGTTTGCTGCTTTGTCTGCTGCTTTGTCTGCTGCTGAGGCTGCTGCTGAGGCTACTAGGTTTGCTACTTTGTCTGCTGAGTATTCTGGGTATACTACTTTGTCTGTTGAGTATGCTAGGTTTGCTTTGTCTGCCGAGGCTGCTGCTTTGTCTGCTAGGTTTGCTTTGGTTGTTGGGGCTACTGCTAGGTCTGCTAGGTTTGCCGCTTTGTCTGTTAACTATGCTGCTAGGTCTGTTGGGTTTGCTGCTAAGTCTGTTGAGTTTGCTAGATCTGCTGGGTTTGCTGCTAAGTCTGTTGAGTTTGCTAGATCTGCTGGGTCTGCTGCTTTGTATGCTAAAAAGAAGGAACTCTCAGATAAATTCATAGGGCTGTTAGAGGGAGAATCCCAAAAGTACAGTACACAGCGAGGTAAGTGTGATCAACTCATTGGTGAAATCAAAAAATATGGTGGGGAACAGATGTGTAACAAAAAAATGAAACCAATTCAAAATAATCCCGTCACAATCAATGTTCGAATAGATAAAACACAAAATCCCGATTACCTCATTTTTCAAATTGAGAACATGGAAAAAAAGATTTCATTTGATAGATATAATGAACTTAATATGAGTATTGATTTTGATAGTGAACTAATTGGAATTGGTAGACAATATAACTCTCAGATATCTCATAAATTAATTTATCCAGATAATACAAAAAAGACAAATGTGAATGAACAATACAAGATTATTTTCGTAAAAGACCTTAATCATGGAGGGTATGATGGCGAAGTAGTGTTAGAATTCCAACAACAAAAGAATGGTTCACTTTCTGGCAAGATGCAATTTTATGACATCTATCAAACTAATCAACTTGTTGTTGATTTTGAAAAAAAACAGATAAAATTCCTTAATGCGACATTTGAGGCTAATGCATTATGAAATGTGCCATCAAACAGATTCCAGAACTCATCAAGGATCTATCCGAAATGTTCACCACCCATAACTAATTGACTAATGTTTCAACCAGAAAGACAGAGCCCCAATGTTCAAATATCCGATGGCAGTTTACTGCATCTTCTGGAGGAATTCCTTGAGACCTGAAAAAAAGTATACTTTGATTGCCACAACTGCAATTCTAGGAGTCATGATAGTCATGATTTCAGGATACTTTCGGGTATGCAGGGACTGTTTCTAATGTCTGAATTTAAAAGACATTGTTGTGGTCGTAATTGTTGGTTTTGGTGTCCAGTATGAGTACGGAGACAGCGGATCAGTCAAAGGAGAGAAAGAAAAATGACATGCTGTTCAGGGATTTGCTAGCAAAGGCAACAGATGCATTTTCAAAATCCAATCTTGGAGGACATGAAACCACAACATGCACAGGAATCACAACAAGATTTGAAAGAATTGGCAATAAAAAAGAACTCATAATGAGCGTATGCAAAGAATTAGAAGATGAGATATCAGAGTATTTCAGTGACAAGGACACTCCATATTATCTCGGAATTAGAAGTGTCGATATTTGCTTTGTAAAAAACAAGGATGAGTATGAAAACGGCGATACAGATTCAGATCGTATAGATTGTGAAATTTGGGAAAAATCAAGTGAAAATGAATATGAAGATAAGAAGAAATGACGACATCTGAGAATCCCAAAAGTACAGTACACAGCGAGGTAAGTGTGATCAACTCATTGGTGAAATCAAAAAATATGGTGGGGAACAGATGTGTAACAAAAAAATGAAACCAATTCAAAATAATCCCGTCACAATCAATGTTCGAATAGATAAAACACAAAATCCCGATTACCTCATTTTTCAAATTGAGAACATGGAAAAAAAGATTTCATTTGATAGATATAATGAACTTAATATGAGTATTGATTTTGATAGTGAACTAATTGGAATTGGTAGACAATATAACTCTCAGATATCTCATAAATTAATTTATCCAGATAATACAAAAAAGACAAATGTGAATGAACAATACAAGATTATTTTCGTAAAAGACCTTAATCATGGAGGGTATGATGGCGAAGTAGTGTTAGAATTCCAACAACAAAAGAATGGTTCACTTTCTGGCAAGATGCAATTTTATGACATCTATCAAACTAATCAACTTGTTGTTGATTTTGAAAAAAAACAGATAAAATTCCTTAATGCGACATTTGAGGCTAATGCATTATGAAATGTGCCATCAAACAGATTCCAGAACTCATCAAGGATCTATCCGAAATGTTCACCACCCATAACTAATTGACTAATGTTTCAACCAGAAAGACAGAGCCCCAATGTTCAAATATCCGATGGCAGTTTACTGCATCTTCTGGAGGAATTCCTTGAGACCTGAAAAAAAGTATACTTTGATTGCCACAACTGCAATTCTAGGAGTCATGATAGTCATGATTTCAGGATACTTTCGGGTATGCAGGGACTGTTTCTAATGTCTGAATTTAAAAGACATTGTTGTGGTCGTAATTGTTGGTTTTGGTGTCCAGTATGAGTACGGAGACAGCGGATCAGTCAAAGGAGAGAAAGAAAAATGACATGCTGTTCAGGGATTTGCTAGCAAAGGCAACAGATGCATTTTCAAAATCCAATCTTGGAGGACATGAAACCACAACATGCACAGGAATCACAACAAGATTTGAAAGAATTGGCAATAAAAAAGAACTCATAATGAGCGTATGCAAAGAATTAGAAGATGAGATATCAGAGTATTTCAGTGACAAGGACACTCCATATTATCTCGGAATTAGAAGTGTCGATATTTGCTTTGTAAAAAACAAGGATGAGTATGAAAACGGCGATACAGATTCAGATCGTATAGATTGTGAAATTTGGGAAAAATCAAGTGAAAATGAATATGAAGATAAGAAGAAATGACGACATCTGAGAATCCCAAATAATTAAATGGTAAAAACACTTCCGTTCACACAAAGTCAGTTTGCAGTTACAGTTGGAATCATAGTCTTTGTGGTGAGTTTAACATATCTTTTGTTTTTTAATGATGATCTCTTACTGACAGTAGGTGTCATAATTTCTGGTATTATTTTATTATTTATTATCAGAGTTGCAATGCATCTTTTCGTTACAAAACATCTACGATTCAAAAAAGATTGATTGATTCTTGGCAAGATTAGGTTCAAAAAACAAAACAGCACGAATCCAAAATAAGAACACTTTGCAAAAACAAAAATCCCAAATAATTAAATGGTAAAAACACTTCCGTTCACACAAAGTCAGTTTGCAGTTACAGTTGGAATCATAGTCTTTGTGGTGAGTTTAACATATCTTTTGTTTTTTAATGATGATCTCTTACTGACAGTAGGTGTCATAATTTCTGGCATTATTTTATTATTTATTATCAGAGTTGCAATGCATCTTTTCGTTACAAAACATCTACGATTCAAAGAAGATTGATTGATTCTTGGCAAGATTAGGTTCAAAAAACAAAACAGCACGAATCCAAAATAAGAACACTTTGCAAAAACAAAAATCCCAAATAATTAAATGACAAAAACACTTCCGTTCACACGAGAGGGGTTTGAAGACGCAATCTTAATTGCAATTGCAATCATAGCAATTATAGTCTTTGTGGTGAGTTTAACGTATCTTTTGTTTTTTAATGATGAACCCTTACTGACAGTTGGTGCCATGGCAGGTGTCATAATTTCTGGTATTTTTTTATTACTTATTATCGGAACTGCAATGTAACTTTTCGTTACAAAACATCTACGATTCAAAAAAGATTGATTGATTCTTGGCAAGATTAGGTTCAAAAAACAAAACAGCACGAATCCAAAATAAGAACACTTTGCAAAAACAAAAAACATCTACGCTAAAAGCATCAGAAATAAAGACATCAAAGGCGTACCAAAAGAGAATACCAAGGCAGACAGCAGAGGAAAGAGACCGTATGAAAATAAACATACAGAAGCATGGCATTGAAAAACCGTTGGAAATTAGTATGCTTACGGGTCTGTTGGTTGACGGACACGAGCGATTTGTCGTGGGACAGATGGCAGGAATAGAGCAGTTCCCAGTCACATACAAAAACTTTTCATCAAAACTAAATGAGCTGCAGTATATCATAAATAATAACCTGTGCAGGAGAAACCTGTCAACTTGGTGGGTTGGCAAACTCAATCATGATAACGTCGAACTGCAAAGAAAACTCGCAAAGGGCAGACAGAGGCTTGGAGGAAAAATGCAAGACAGTGCAGATGAAAGACAGGATACCTCTGTGCAAATTTGCACAAAGGTCAGAGGAAGATCAACAGGAATTGCAGCAAAAGGCACTGGAATCAGCCCCAGAACGCAGGATACAGTTGAGCAGATAATCGAGTACGGAGATAAGGAGATAATCTCACAATTAGACAGAGGGGTAATCACACCCCATAAGGCTGAAAAAGCAATCCGTCAAAAAGAGATAGAATCAAAGCCGATTCCTCCACTGCCTGCAGGGAAATTCAACCAGATAGCGGAAGATCCAGGATGGTCGTTTATGAACAAGAACATTGGAGGTGCTGGGAAATCAGGCTCGTCGCAGAAATTCAGAACCCAGCCAACACTGGATATTGCAAAAATTCCAGTCAAAAGCATCGTAGCAGATGATGCAATACTGTACATGTGGACTACAAACCAGCACTTGGCGACTGGTTCCATGTTGATGAAAGACTTTTTGGAAATTGCATACGGTCAGAGTCCAGAAGAGACAGAACCACTTGGCAGGATCAAAGTCGAAAGCGATGCACTGTCTGTAATGATCTGTCACGGATTCACTCCAAAACATATCATTACCTGGGAGAAGGAAAAAAAAGAAGGTTGGGGAGGTTATGGGTTTAACAATGTTACAGAACAACTGCTCATAGGAGTACGTGGAAACGTCAAGGCATTTGGGTTGCAAGACAAGACAATCATAAAATCAAAGTGGGATAAAAATTCACATTCAAAAAAACCGGAAGTTGCATGGCAGTTAATTGAAAAATGCGTAAAAACACAGAGATGGAAGCACAGAAAATTAGAGATGAACTGCCGTTCCCCTAGAACAGGATGGCATCCACACGGTGATGAGGTAAACTTCTGAGAACATCAGGGGGGCAGAGGCTAAAATAGAATGAAGGAAAAAAGACTAGAACGGATGATAGAAAACTGCATCAGAATGAATGTTGATGAATTCAGAAATTATTCCGGCAAACTGTCAAGCGATGAGAGAAAAATAATGGAAGGCGCACTGGCCATGAGATATTTCATGATGGCAAAAAAGGTGCCTGAAAATGATAGATAAAATGGGTTCTGTCAAATTAGTGGCTCAGGGGAAAAGTGAACCACCACGTATAAGTACGGTGGCCTCTTCTTGCCATGTTGATAAAAAAGGATGCACTCCTGAAAAGGCAAATGCCATAGCAATGCAGATCATCAAAGGACAGGAGCAGTAAAGGATGGACAAATTCAGATGAATGCTTGGGAACTGGTCAAAGAGAACACGTATGTGATGATTTCATTGCTACTATTTGCAAGTCTTGTTTCAATCCAATCATTTTTTCTTCAATATTTGTTTATTTTCTCAATGCCTCCTGATGTTGAAATTACTGACGGTTATCTAGATGACATGCTAACCATGAGTTTGGTGGTTTTTGTAGTCATGTTTATTGGAACAACACCAATATTTCTACGTACATTAATCACTCCGGCTATCAGAATAATGAAATTAAAGAACATTGAGACACGGATGAAAAAGCTGCGAAAACTAGGTACGGAGAAATTCATTCAAGTAACTAAATCAGAGTTCATCAATGCAAACAACCGTGGAGTAGAACTGTATCAAAGTAAAAGCATCATCAAAGACACAACTGTGAAATTTCTAGTCTATCGGGACACGTCAACAAACGAGCCATACATCTCTTTTGTCCAACCTGGGCATGAAACAGCTGATGAGGCAATGGCATGAAAGGATCGTCTCAGTGTTGAGCAGTACAGGAGAATGAAATCAGAGTCATGAATTCAAAAATCAAACTAGTTTACAAAAATCAAGGCAAGAAAGCCCACACCATTCAGGGTTGGGATGAATCGCCCAAAGACTTCAAGTATCAAAAAAATATTATGATACCATTGAACAAATCAAAATTCACCTCATCAGTTGGTGTAGTGACACTGGATGCTGTGAAAAAATACATCGAGGATCAAAAGAAATGAATCTCATAAAATATTGGAAAGAAGAAAAACCCAGCATTAAGAAGAATATAATGCTCATGCTATTATGCGGTACAGCCCTCATGATAATAGGCAGTGGGCTGGGAGAGTACTGGAAAGCCATCATTCTGGAGGAGCCAGAAATAGATTTTAAGGAAGCGTTAGGACTTTGGAATATGGCAGGGTCTATTATGCTAACTGGGATTATAGTTTATTCTATTGGACTCCTGGTGTTGCTAGATGCTGCATTACAATCTCAAGGCAAGAAAGCCCACACCCTTTAGGGTTGGGATGAATCGCCCAGAGACTTCAAGTATCAAAAAAATATTATGATGCCATCGAACAAATCAAAATTCGCCTCATCAGTCGGTGCAGTGACACTGGATGCTGTGAAAAAATACATTGAGAAACAGAAAAAATGATCCTGACATACGATATTAAACACAACAAAGATTTTTCTGCACAACTAATACAAGGCCAAAAAGCAGGGAATAGAGGTTGCATATGTCGCACCGGCATACACACAAGCCAGACTTGTAGCAGATGTGGGTCTCTGGACAACCGAAATGGAAAAAAGTTTCAATGTGTCTGCGGACACGCCGACCATGCAGATGTCAATGCGTCATTTAATATTGGAAAGCCAGTATCGTGTTGTTCTCCAGTGTTGCGAACACAAAACACGAGTCAGCTGTGCAAAGAAAGTGATTTGTGCAAGGGGAGCACTGACACCCCACAAGCGGCAATGTCAAAGATGATGATAGCCGCAGAACCCACGACGCTTTAGCGAGTGAAGTATGTCAGTAGATAGGAACAGGAATGAAGAAATGAAACAATTCTACAAGATAGCCAGACCAGACGGTTTGGATTTTCACACAGGAAACACGGTGAACTATCGCATAAACATAGGAAAGACAATCACAAATCCAAATAAGACAAAATCAAAGGAACTCTGCACAGCAGATCTAATCCATGCGTCAGAGTTTTTCTTTGATGCTTTATACTATGGTGAGATCCCATGCTCGATATTTCTGGTAGAGGGAATACCAGTGTCAAAACAGAGTGGCAAGGCTGGATTCAAGGAACTAAAGATAGTAAAAGAGATACCAACTGCCAACTGGCAAAATGCACTTCACTCGCTCATGATATGGATGTTTGAGGATTTAAAAAATAATTTTGACTGTAAAATACATAAAAATGTAACAGATGCAGTCAACCAAGGCATCCAGGTTTTCGTGAATGCACAAAAAACAGGAAAGATAGACGTGTCTGCTGCTGAGTATGCTGTTAAGTCTGCCAGGTTTGCTTTGGTTGTTGGGGCTACTGCTAGGTCTGCTAGGTTTGCTTTGTCTGCTGAGTGTGCTGCTAGGTCTGCTGCTTTGTCTGTTAAGTATGCTGCTTTGTCTGTTAAGTATACTGCTAGGTCTGCTGAGGCTGCTGCTTTGTCTGCTGGGTTTGCTGCTAGGCCTACTGAGTCTGCTGCTAGGTCTGCTGAGTATGCTAAAAAGAAAGAAATCTCAGATAAATTCATAGGGCTGTTAGAGGAGTAGAAATGAAACAATGCTACAAGGTAGCCAGACCAGACGGTTTTGATTTTCATACAGGAAACACAATAAACTATCGCATAAACATAGGAAAGACAGCATCAAATCCAAAGAAGACAAAATCAAAGGAACTTTGCACAGCAGATCTAATCCATGCGTCAGAGTTTTTCTTTGATGCTTTATACTATGGTGAGATCCCATGCTCGATATTTCTGGTAGAGGGAATACCAGTGTCAAAACAGAGTGACAAGGCAGGATTCAAGGAACTAAAGATAGTAAAAGAGATACCAACTGCCAAATGGCAAAATGCATTTTATTCGCTCATGATATGGATGCTAAAAGATTTGAAAAATAACTTTGACTGTAAAAAAGAAAAAGATGCAACAGATGCAGTCAACCAAGCCGTCCAGGTTTTTGTGAATGCGCAAAAAACAGGAAAGATAGACATGCTTGCTGCTAAGTCTGCTAGGTCTGCTGCTTTGTCTGCTAGATTTGCTTTGTCTATTGAGGCTACTGCTGAGGCTGCTACTTTGTCTGTTGAGTATGCCGCTAGGTCTGCTTGGCATGTTGCTATATCTGCTCGGTATGTTGCTGAGTATGCTGTTAGGTCTGCTGAGGCTGCTGCTTTGTCTGTTGAGTATGCCGCTAGGTCTGCTGGGTTTGCTGCTAGGTCTGCTGGGTTTGCTGTTAGGTCTGCTGAGTATGCTAAAAAGAAAGAATTCTCAGATAAATTCACAGGGCTGTTAGAGGCCAATGCATTATGAAATATGCCATCAAACAGATTCCAGAACTCATTGAATTGGGAACCAAAGTATTTGAAACAACTCAAATGCCAAACTTGTAGACTATTAGATTGTCCATCCTACAAAACAAAATATTCATCTGATTGCCATTTTCCACTTTGAGGTCAATGTTAAGTGAATGAAGGTTTTCTCTTTGTTCTCAGGAATAGGTGGCTTTGACCTTGCCTGCCAAAGACACGGACACAGAATCATTGGAGCCTGCGAGATTGACAGATACGCCAAGGCAGTCTACGCTGGACACTTTACCGGAGTTCCAATCCACAAGGATGTCACAAAAATCAGGCCGGAAGAGCTTCCAGACTTTGACATTCTCTGTGCAGGATTCCCTTGTCAGGATTACAGTATTGCTGGAAAAAGGCTTGGATTTAAAGAGTCAAGAGGCAAGTTATTTTTTGAAATTGTTAGGATTGCAAAAGAAAAGCGACCTCGGTTTCTGCTACTTGAAAACGTTAAAGGCCTCCTATCCCACGATAGGGGGAAAACGTTCGCAGTCATTCTCACAGCACTGGATGAAATCGGGTATGATGCTCAGTGGCAGGTGCTCAACAGCAAATATTTCGTTCCGCAGAACAGGGAAAGGGTATTCATTATCGCAAATCTTAGAGAAGAACCCAGACCCGAAGTATTTCCTCTCGGATTCAATGGTGAAGAGGTTAATGAAGACTGGCCAAATGTTCGAACTATCACAGGAGGGGGAAATGCAGGAGGCATGCACTCACAAATGACTGGAATAATTATCAACAAGGGAATCACAAAGGAACAAACAATTTCAAATTGTGTCGATGCAAGTTGTTGGAAGGGACATGACAGTCACGGACAACGCACGCTGATTGAAGTTGCAAGAATATCAGGACATGAGAAAAGACAGACTGGGAGAATATACCACTCTGATGGATTGGCCAGAACCATGTGTAGTGGTTCAGGAGGAATGGGCAAAAATACCGGTATGTATCAAATCAATGGTAGGGTTAGGCGCCTAACTCCATTAGAGTGTGAAAAATTACAGGGATTCCCTGACAGATGGACAGAGTCCGGCATTGAGGCGGAAAACACAGTCACAATATCAGACACACAGCGCTACAGATGCCTCGGCAATGCGGTGACCGTTCCAGTTGTTGAGTATATCATGAAGAAGTTGGGAAGTTCTGCCAAGTTGGAAATAAAACCAGTCTGTGGCCATCATGATGATACGGGGTGTAGAAAATGACAAAGTGGCTGGTAGCTGACACTACAGGTGTCAAAGATGGCAAAATAGAACACACAATTCCTGAGACTCCGCTACTGCACGCTTGCTGTGCAGAGGATCATTTCGCAGACACCAATATTGACATCAGGCACGAGGTAAATCCCGACCATGTCTGTGATGTGACAAAAAAACTTCCGTTTGAAAACAACAGTTTCAAAGCCGGATTCATGGACACTCCCTGGGTTAGCTCATGGAAGTGGAATTTTGGAAAAGCCATGAGGGAAATGCTCCGTGTCGCACCAATCGTTTACACCGTCAATCCCTGGCTGTACGGTGCGAAAACCTGCAGGCCTGAATCCATACAGGTTTCATGGAGACCTGGAATCAACAATCCAGTTTTGTTTGTAAAATACCTTCGGAACGAGGAAAAGTTTTGGAAGCAATATGAAAAGGAGTTTGAAAAATAATGACCAAATCCATTCTAAATTACATTTGTGTTGGGCTTGATATTTTGGTGCTTCCGGTGTTATGGATTTTTGCAAGAATTGAGCATTTGATGTATAGAGGAAACTATCGCAAGGTAAGCAGGGCGTGCAAAACTTTCAGGGAGACACTCGAGGGATCATAATGTCACTATCATATAACAGTCTGTCAAGGCAAATTCTGCACGGTGATATACTGGAAAAAATAAAAGAGATTCCAGACGAGTCAATCGACTGCATAATCACGTCACCGCAAAAAGAAATCATTTTTGCGTATCTTGCTGGGTTAGTTGATGGTGAAGCATACATAGGAATTAAAAAAAGTAATAACAAAAAAAATGGTTCCAAGTCACCACAACATCATGAACGAATACAAATTAGAATGACAGAAGAATTAGCAATACAATTATTCAAAAAAATTTATGGTGGTAGTTATTACAAAGAAAAACCAGAGCAACATAATGCAAGAAAACCACTTTATTGTTATCAAGCTAGTGATAAACTAGCATCCAATATTCTTCAACAATTACCACCATTTTTACTTGTTAAACGAAAAGATGCTAAACTTGTCTTGTTATTAAGAGATAGGAAAAATCAAAAGCGCATATTTGGTCGTGGGATTGGTGTTATGAGTAAAGAAGAGCTCAAAATCAGAGAACCTCTATATCAAGCATGTAAAACCCTTCATGGGCATGTTGGAGGTGATGATTAATGGTGGATTGTAATCTAAACAGAAACATACTAAATGGAGATGTATTAAATGAATTTAAAAAAATTCCAAATGAGAGTATAGAATGTATTATTACAAGTCCACCATATTATTGGGGCTTACGTGACTATGAAGTAGAGGGTCAGATTGGCCTGGAGCCTGATTTTAGGGAATTTCTTAAAACAATGCAAAAGGTGATGAATGAATGCAGGCGAGTCCTAAAACCAAGCGGTTCCTGCTGGGTTAATTTTGGTGATGCATACGCTTCAGCACCTGTTGGTAAATTCAATGGAGGTGGCTTAGAGTTTTCTGGTAGAAACATGGATGGAGCTCTTGCCTCTGGAAAAACTGACAAAACACACCAAGGGGTTAAAGAAAAATCAAGGATTGGCATTCCAGAACGATTCTACATACAATGTATTGATGATGGATGGATAGCACGTAATCATATTCCTTGGTACAAATCAAATTCTATGCCATCAAGTGTGAAAGATAGGTTTACAAACAAATGGGAATCAGTTTTTTTCTTTGTGAAAAACAACAAAACAAAATGCTGGAGACATAAACTCACAAATAAGTGGTATTGGAGCAAACCACAAATAAATTATTTTGACAATTCACAAATTGGTAAAAATTGGAGATGGGAGTATAGGGAGAGAAAAAATTTAAAAATCAATGAGTATGTTTCGTTTTCAAAAAGAATTTCACTGTATGACGGATTTGATTATTATTTTAATTTAGATGCAGTACGTGAAAAAATAATTATAAAATCAAAACCATTCAATCTCAGGGTACGAGAAGCAAAACGAGGACACGCACAAGCTAAGCTAACTGGTAAAATGTCAGAAAAAGAGGATAAAGAATACAATTCAAAAGGTGAGATTAAAGAAAAATATTCAGATAATCCACAATCAAATGTTGCAAGACCACACAAAGATCGCCCTGGAAATCCTGACAAAACTTGTGCTGGATTTAATGAACGGTGGAAGAATAATAAACGACCAAATAATGATGATTTTGAAAACGGAAAATGGAGAAAACATTATGACGAAAATGGTAATTGTTTGGGTTGTGGCAAGCATTGGAGTAAGCATACAGTCTCAGATAGAGCCAAGGGATCAATGCATGAAGCATCAAAAAGAACAGAAAATATAGTTTGGTGTAACCCTAAGGGCAAAAACCCTGGTGATTTCTTTTTTGAAGATAAACCAAAATTATATCATAATACACAAAAATACATAAAAAACGAAGATTTTTTCCAAATAATTAATAATCAACATAATGCCTATTGGTTAGGTTTTCTTTTTGCTGACGGTTATGTAGGTGAACGAGTAACTATTCTCGCATTACAAGATAATGATGTATATCATCTTGAAAAACTTCGAGATATAATTTGTGATGAAATACCAATAAAAAGACATGGTAATGGATTAGGTTTACAAATATATTCTACTAAAATTTCAAACATATTAAAAAATTATGGAATGGATACAAAAAAAGAAATCAAAAACATTCCAAAAGAATTAGAATCTCATTTCATCAGAGGTCTTTTTGACGGTGACGGTTCAATTCATTTTTCAGTTAGACCAAATGGGTATAGAGATTTTGGATGGTCTCTTATGGGTAAATATGAACTATTAGAATGGGTTCAAGAAAGGTTAATTAAAAATTGTAATCTAGAAAAAACAGAAATTAGAACCTATCGAAACATATCTGAGTTAAGATATGGTGGAAATCTACAGGTTAGACGAATAGGACAATATCTATACAAAAATGCACAAGTAATGTTAGATAGAAAATATCATAAATTTCAAGAATTAAATGAGAATAATTCAGAGGATATATTCTTTATCAACCCTAAACCATTTCCAGAGGCACATTTCGCTACATTCCCAATTGAACTGCCATTGAAAATTCTCAAGTGCTCATGTCCTCAAGATGGAATAGTTTTAGATCCTTTCTTTGGGGCTGGCACGACAGCAGTTGCAGCAGAAAAACTTGGATTAAAATGGATTGGCATAGAACTGAATGAGGAATACATCAGTATTGCAAGAAAACGACTGGAACCGTATCTTAATGATAAATTGGGGGTTTTTTGCTAAGTTGGAAAAAAAGGAGATTGTTTGCAAATGACTTCAAATCTAATCAGGAAAAAATGTAATTATTGTGATTTATTAAATTGGTATGATAAAACAATTATTCATTATGAAGCTGATGAAAAAAATCAGTTTGTACATCATTGTACTTTTTGTTGTGAGGATTTAGATTATGACAAGTAAACTAAAGAATAAAAACAAAATGGATAGGAAAAAAAATAAACACAGAGAAAAATTCATCCCCATAAGGTGTCAGTGCACATACTGCCAGAAGTGCATGAATACTGCAATGATCTTTGATGAATGTGAAGAGTGTTATCACGGGGATCATCAATGGTTATTCTGGTGTGGTATGTCTGATGAGAAATATCTAGAAGAATTTTACTCTAGATGGCCTGAGGAGAAAAAATAATGAAAGCAAAGGAGTTTGAATAAATGAATAAACTAACCCCTAAAGGCAAAGAATTTTCAAAACTACAACAAGAAATCAAACGGCTAAATCAGATGTTAGAAAAAATTAATGCATTACAATTTTCAATTGAAAAAGATAGAAATGAAATGTATAATGTTTGTGCCAGTAATAAATATGGTTATTATAAATTTTCAACTTGGCATGGATGTGCAAATAAAAACAAAGTTGTAAGAGAATTCCAAACTATTTTTCCAGTGAATGTATATGATCCTGAAACAACAAAAATATTTTACTCGAGATGGCCTAAGGAGAAAAAATCATGAAAGTTTACATTCTTTTTGAAAATGGCTCAGATGGAAGCGAAGTTTACGAATGTCTAATTGGGGTCACAACAAATGAAGAGATCGCTACAGAATGGCAGTCAAAGGATACGGAGTGGAGGGAAACTAAAGAGTTTGAGCTTGATAAAATCCCATGTGCAGAATGTGAAGGGAATTGGAGCATACCAAAATGAAAGCAAAGGAGTTTGAATAGATGGATAAAAGAACACCTAAAGGCAAAAAACACAGCCACAATATCAGACACACAGCGCTACAGATGCCTCGGCAATGCGGTGACCGTTCCAGTGGTTGAGCATATCATGAAGAAACTGGAGGAGTTCTGCCAAATTGGAAATAAAACAGGTCTATTCTGCAGCAGGTTTTGTATGCCGTTTGATCTTTGACTGCAAAGTTTGGGATTTGGATTTGGAGATGTATAAAAAATGAAAAACAAAGAAGGTAAGACAATGATCATTCCTGACCTTCATACAAGGTTTGCGATTGCAGAAGAAATGATAGATGAAGAACAGCCTGATAATATTGTATTTTTGGGGGATTATTTTGACTCATTTACAGATTCACTGGAAATAACACAGCAGACAGCATACTGGCTAAAGAATTCACTTAAAAAGAAAAATAGAATTCATCTGCTAGGAAATCATGACCTCAGTTATCTAAATTCACAGTATACATGCTCTGGATTTTCAGAAGGAAAACTGTATGCGATTAAAACCACAAATGTTGATTTGACAAAATTGAAACATTACTGCTGGGTTGATGACTGGCTCTGTACACATGCTGGACTGTCAGATTTGTTTTACAGTGAGTTTGCAAATAACATGACTGTAAATGATTTCCTAAAAAAATATTCTATGGATAAGGATTTAAGGTCGCTTCTGTATATGTGTGGTTCATGCCGTGGTGGAAGTGATCCTCATTCAGGTATATTGTGGTGTGATTATAACTATGAGTTTAGTGACATTCCTAAAGTAAAACAAATCTTTGGACATACAAATGATTATAATCCTCGAATGACAAAAAATCACATCTGCCTGGATACAGGACTGCATCATTATGCGATTTACCAAAATGGCAAAATGAAAGCAATGGAGTTTGAAAAATAATGACCAAAAGGTGGAGCCAGAATGAAATGACTCAGAGTAAACTTCGCTCTCTTTCTGAATCACTTAATGCGGCATCTGGTGCTGCACCAACTAAAGGAGAAAGTAAAAAGTATAGATGCATTCTGATTGATCCACCCACACCTCAACCGATGATAGGCAAATTCAAGGGTAGACATTCAAGCTCTGACAAACTGCATTATAAAACAATGACTATCGAACAAATCAAATCATTACCTGTTGAAGAATATGCAGAAGAAGGATGCCATTTATGGCTATGGACTACCAACGCATTTCTAAAAGACTCATTTGATTTCATGGCTGCGTGGAATTTTAAATATCTCAATATTATTACCTGGATAAAACCCAGTGGGTTAGGTGCGTGGTTCGTCAATACAACTCAACATGTTTTGTTTGGATATTATAAAAAATGCCAATTCAACAAGGTGAAATATTTGCCGACTCATTTTAACGGGATTGTAAAGCCAGGTGAACATTCTAAGAAACCTGGTTCTTTATTTCAACTAATTGAATGGGTTAGTGATGAACCTCGGATAGAAATTTTTGCTAGAAAAAAACAACCTGGATGGGATTACATTGGTGATGAACTAGGTAAACCGATCTCTATCGTTCCTCATAAGGAGTCAATGTGAATTATGCCACGTAAATGTCATTATTGTGGTGTTGAGGAAAGGGGTTACGATAACGCATGACGTCAAATACAGACAACAAAATCCAATTCTACAAGGTGGCCAGACCAGACGGTTTTGATTTTTACACAGGAAACACAATAAACTATCGCATAAACATAGGAAAGACAGTCTCAAATCCAGAAAAGACAGAATCAAAGAAACTCTGCACAGCAGATGTAATCCATGCGTCAGAGTTTTTCTTTGATGCTCTATACTATGGTGAGATCCCATGCTCGATATTTCTGGTTGAGGGAAAACCAGTGTCAAAACAGAGTGACAAGGCTGGATTCAAGGAACTAAAGATAGTAAAAGAGATCCCAACTGCCAACTGGCAAAATGCATTTTATTCGCTCATGATATGGATGCTTGAGGATCTGAAAAATAATTTTGACTGTAAAATGTTTAAAAATATAACAGATGCAGTCAACCAAGCCATCCAGGTTTTCGTGAATGCGCAAAAAACAGGAAAGATAGACGTGTCTGCTGCTGAGTCTGTTGAGGCTACTGCTAGGTCTGCTAGGTTTGATTTGTCTGTTGGGGCTACTGCTAGGTCTGCTTTGTCTGCTGAGTATTCTGGGTATGCTACTTTGTCTGCTGAGTATGCTTTGTCTGCTTTGTCTGCTGAGTCTGCTAGGTTTGCTTTGGTTGTTGGGGCTACTGCTAGGTCTGCTGCTTTGTCTGTTAAGTATGCTGCTTGGTCTGCTGGGTATGCTGCTAGGCCTACTGAGTCTGCTGCTAGGTCTGCTGAGTATGCTAAAAAGAAGGAACTCTCAGATAAATTCATAGGGCTGTTAGAGGATTATAAAAAATGACCAGTTGCAAAAACATATGCAAAAGATACAAGGTAAAGGGTAGCGGTTCCGGAAATCCACATTATTTTTTGGGGCATAAACGCTGCGGCACATGTGAAATATTTATCGAGTTTGACGGAATAAGATGTCCATGCTGTAAGAGACAGCTGAAAGTAAAACCGCGCAGCAGAAGATCAAAGGAAATATTCCAAGACTTTTTCAAATCGATGGGAAAAAAATAATGGACGTGGTGCGACAACACGCAGAACCATGTGATGAACAAAAAGGCAGTAAAAGAAAATCCAAGAAACTAGAACGAAGCAGATCAACATCATAAAAAACAGGCAAATACTTATGAATGACAAAATGAAAGCAAAGGAGTTTGAAAAATAATGACCAAAAGGTGGAGCCAGAATGAAATGACTCAGAGTAAACTTCGCTCTCTTTCTGAATCACTTAATGCGGCATCTGGTGCTGCACCAACTAAAGGAGAAAGTGAACTGCCACCGTACTTGTTGGGCGGTAGTTCACGAATGGCCCATAATTCCTAGATCATGAATAAAGAAAGCAGTCTGATATCACAACGCTGGAACGAGGAATACCAAAAAGGCAGGTATGATCACGCAAAACCAATTAGGTTTATCACAAAGATCAAAGACACGCTTCAAAAAAACCAAGGAGATCATACCAAAGGTATCGGACTGTATGTGGGGTGCGGAAACGGAAGAAACTACATTCCCTTGGTAGATTCAGGCATGAATGTTCTTGGAATCGACATATCTCAGGTTGCCATAGATGAATTAACTCAAAAAATACCTAGACATTCAGACAAACTAGCATGTACTGATTTCCTAGATTTTCATTCAGCAAAGTTACTTGATTACATTATTGCCATCCAAGTTTTTCAACATGGTGCAGAAAAGACAGTTGCCAGATATTTTGAGAAAGCATTTGAGATGCTAAAACATGGTGGATTGTTGTTTCTTCGTGTAAACTCTGAATCCACACAGATCTATTTCAAACATTCAGTGATAGAACACAATAGTTTTGGCGGATTGACAGTAAAATACAATGAAGGACCAAAAAAAGATCTCAACACACATTTTTTCTCACGTAAAGAATTGGAACATGTTTTATGCAAAAATTTTCAGTACCTATCAAAACCCCACGAAGATTCAGCATCACGACTCCCTCCAAAAACAGGCACGTGGTCCCAATGGGAATTGGTATTAAAAAAGAAATAGTTTGATGAAGATTTTACAAAAATCAAGGCAAGAAAGCCCACACCGTTCAGGGTTGGGATGAATCGCCCAGAGACTTCAAGTATCAGAAAAATATTATGATGCCATTGAACAAATCAAAATTCGCCTCATCAGTCGGTGCAGTGACACTGGATGCTGTGAAAAAATACATTGAGAAACAGAAAAAATGATCCTGACATACGATATTAAACACAACAAAGATTTTTCTGCACAACTAATACAAGCCAAAAAGCAGGGAACAGAGGTTGCATATGTCGCACCGGCATACACAAGCCAGACTTGTAGCAGATGTGGGTCTCTGGACAACCGAAATGGAAAAAAGTTTCAATGTGTCTGCGGACACGCCGACCATGCAGATGTCAATGCGTCATTTAATATTGGAAAGCCAGTATCGTGTTGTTCTCCAGTGTTGCGAACACAAAACACGAGTCAGCTGTGCAAAGAAAGTGATTTGTGCAAGGGGAGCACTGACACCCCACAAGCGGCAATGTCAAAGATGATGATAGCCGCAGAACCCACGACACTTTAGCGAGTGGAGTATGTCAGAGCCAGATTGATCCTGACGTGAAAGAGAAGCAGAGAGAGTACAGTAGAAGGCCTGACGTGAAAGAAAGAAAAAGAGAGTACAGTAGAAGGCCTGACGTGAAAGAGAAGAAAAAAGAGTACCGTAGAAGGCCTGACGTGAAAGAAAGAAAAAGAGAATACGATAAAGAATCCTATAGCAGGCCTGACGTGAAAGAGAAGAGAAGAGAGTACCATCGAGAATACAGTAGAAGGCCTGACGTGAAAGAGAAGCAGAGAGAATACAGCAGAAGGCCAGAGATAAAAGAGAAGAGAAGAGAGTACAGTAAAAAATACTATAGCAGGCCTGACGTGAAAGAGAAGCAGAGAGAGTACTACAGACAAAAGAAAAGAAAGTTGATGGAAAAAGGAAGAATGAAGATTGAAACCAACTGAAAGAGAAGAGATGTTGGGCTCTAAAACCGTGATCATCCCCGATATTCACACATTCTTTGTAGTTGCAGAAAAGATGATAGCCGCAGAACCCACGACGCTTTAGCGAGTGGAGTATGTCAGAGCCAGATTGATCCTGACGTGAAAGAGAAGCAGAGAGAATACTACAACAGATCTGACGTGAAAGAGAAGAGAAGAGAGTACAGTAGAAGGCCTGACGTGAAAGAGAAGAAAAAAGAGTACAGTAGAAGGCCTAGCGTGAAAGAAAAACAGAGAGAGTACAGAAGTAGGCCAGAGATAAAAGAGAAGAAAAGAGAGTACAATAAAGAATACTTTAGCAGGCCTGACGTGAAAGAGTACCATCGAAAATACTATAGAAGGCCTAGCGTGAAAGAAAAACAGAGAGAGTACAGAAGTAGGCCAGAGATAAAAGAGAAGAGTAGAGAGTACAGTAACGAATACTTTAGCAGGCCTGACGTGAAAGAGAAGCAGAGAGAGTACTACAGAAGGCCTAGCGTGAAAGAGAAGAGAAGAGAGTACAGTAGAAGGCCTGACGTGAAAGAGAAGAGAAGAGAGTACAGTAGCAGACCTGACGTGAAAGAGAAGCAGAGAGAGTACCGTAGAAGGCCTGACGTGAAAGAGAAGCAGAGAGAGTACAGTAGAAGGCCTGACGTGAAAGAGAAGAGAAGAGAGTACAGTAGAAGGCCTGACGTGAAAGAAAGAAAAAGAGAATACGATAAAGAATACTTTAGCAGGCCTGACGTGAAAGAGAAGCAGAGAGAGAGTACTACAAAAGGCCAGAGATGAAAGAGAAGAAAAGAGAGTACAGTAGAAGGCCTGACGTGAAAGAAAGAAAAAGAGAATACGGTAAAGAATACTATAGCAGGCCTGACGTGAAAGAGAAGCAGAGAGAGAGTACTACAAAAGGCCAGAGATGAAAGAGAAGCAGAGAGAGTACAGTAGAAGGCCTGACGTGAAAGAGAAGAGAAGAGAGTACAGTAAAGAATACTGTAGCAGGCCTGACGTGAAAGAGAAGCAGAGAGAGTACTACAGAAGGCCTGACGTGAAAGAGAAGCAGAGAGAGTACAGTAGAAGGCCTGACGTGAAAGAAAGAAAAAGAGAATACGATAAAGAATACTATAGCAGGCCTGACGTAAAAAAGAAGCAGAGAGAGTACAGCAACAGGCCAGAGATAAAAGAGAAGAGAAGAGAGTACAGTAAAAAATACTATAGCAGGCCTGACGTGAAAGAGAAGCAGAGAGAGTACAGCAGAAGGCCAGAGATAAAAGAGAAGAGAAGAGAGTACAGTAAAAAATACTATAGCAGGCCTGACGTGAAAGAGAAGCAGAGAGAGTACTACAAAAGGCCAGAGATGAAAGAGAAGAGAAGAGAGTACAGTAAAGAATACTGTAGCAGGCCTGACGTGAAAGAGAAGCAGAGAGAGTACAGCAACAGGCCAGAGATGAAAGAGAAGCAGAGAGAGTACCGTAGAAGGCCTGACGTGAAAGAAAGAAAAAGAGAATACGATAAAGAATACAGTAGAAGGCCTGACGTGAAAGAGAAGAGAAAAGAGTACAGCAGAAGGCCAGAGATAAAAGAGAAGAGAAGAGAGTACAGTAAAGAATACTGTAGCAGGCCTGACGTGAAAGAGAAGCAGAGAGAGTACAGCAACAGGCCAGAGATAAAAGAGAAGAGAAGAGAGTACAGTAAAAAATACTATAGCAGGCCTGACGTGAAAGAGAAGCAGAGAGAGTACAGCAACAGGCCAGAGATAAAAGAGAAGAGAAGAGAGTACAGTAAAAAATACTATAGCAGGCCTGACGTGAAAGAGAAGCAGAGAGAGTACAGTAGAAGGCCTGACGTGAAAGAAAGAAAAAGAGAATACGATAAAGAATACAGTAGAAGACCTGACGTGAAAGAGAAGAAAAGAGAGTACTACAGACAAAAGAAAAGAAAGTTGATGGAAAAAGGAGGAATGAAAATTGAAACCAACTGAAAGAGAAGAGGTGTCGGGCTCAGACCGTGATTATCCCCGATATCCACACATTCTTTGTAGTTGCAGAAAAGATGATAGACAAGGAACGGCATGTCAATATCGTATCTTAGAGATTATTTTGATTCGTTCACAAATTCATCTCAAATCACACAACAGCACAAACACAGTTTAAAAATAATTTAGGTTGTATCCAGATCAAATCAAAATCATCAAGGAATTCATACCAAAATTTGGTTCCATTCAAAACCACATCGTATTGCTCATCCGCGATGGCAGACTCTATGAGAATGGTGCCGAAAACAAACAATGCTGTACTGGGATTCATTCCATGAGAATTGGTCAGACTGCATACATATTCGACGGAAAGCCATTTGGCTTGAAGAGTGTATTTTGTTCTGACTTGAGATGCTTCCTGGATAATTTAGAACCTGAGTCAGTCAAGATGTTTTCAGAGTCTACAAAAAAGAAAGAAAAAATGAAAGACCCAAGAAGAAGAGCGTCAGCCTGATGACATGTAAAGGAATCTGTGGTAGGTACACGGCGAGAAGACCACCGTACTTGTACTGTGGTAGTTCACCATGTTACTTGCACTTGTATTGATGGATATGGGAAATCCTTCTGGGATATATAACAAGGTAAGTAGTTTAATAATTGAAGATCAAAAAAAATATGAAGAAAAAATTTCACTGATAAGAACTACTGATGATTGTGATATTCTACAAAAAGAGGCTCTGAAACTAATATCTCAAGGACACGATTCGTCTAATTTCTTCAAGGACAGAAAAGATAGGATGCTGGGCATTGCTGAGAAACGATACGATCTACTCTGTTGAATAATTCAACAAAACATCAAAAGTTCATCGTCTCTTATGGTGGTGGCATAAATTCAACTGCCATGATAGTGTGGCTGATTGCTCACAAAAGACCAGTTGATTATGTGGTGTTTTCTGATACTGGAAATGAGGTTCCTGAAACTTACCAGTACATCGAACAACACATGAAACCATACCTGAAAAAACATGACATTCCGTTTGTTACAGTGTATAACTACCAAAAGATATCGCTGTGGACCAGATGTATGATAAGAAAAGTTTTCCCTGACATGTACAGAAGATGGTGTACCAGAGATTTCAAGGTAAAGCCAATACACAGATTCTATCGCACTTTGAAATGTGATATTATAGAATACATGGGAATTGATTACGGCGAGATTAAAAGAATGAAACCATCTACAGAAGAATACATCACAAAGGATTATCCACTAATTGATAATAAAATAGACCGAGATCAATGCATTTCAATCATTACTCAGGCCAAGATGCCAGTTCCTGTAAAGAGCGGGTGTTTTTTCTGTCCGTACAATAATCAGAAAAGATGGGCTTGGCTCAAAGAAACACATCCAGACCTATACAAGTTATCGGAGAAAGTGGAACAAAACAGTAAGCATTATCCAAAGATGAGGTTAATCAATCTAGGAATAGGCAGTGATGAGATGTGCGATGGAGTATGTATGACATGAGTTCAAATCAAGACAAGAAGAACTTGAAGCATGCAATGACGATATTTTGTATGGTGCAGAATGTGATGCTTCCTGGATAATTTGGAACCAGAGTCAGTCAAGATGTTTTCAGAGTCTACAAAAAAGCAAAAATGAAAATTCTACAAAGAAAATGTCATCAGTGTGGCATGTTGATTCCTCAACGCTGTGTCGACCTACGTGTAAATCAAGACGGCTTTGTCATAACACAGATTTCAGTAAAATGCCAAAAAGGACACCTACAACCAAGTGAATTTGAAGATGATGCTTTCTAAAAGATAGATGTCATTGCAGTTAATCGATGTCCCAAAAAAATTCATGATGAGATTAGACAACGAGTTCCAACTGAAAATATCCCAGTTCACGGACCATAGAGACTTTTAAATTCTAAATTCTCCAAAAATGCCACAAATCTGTCAATGCAAAAACCTACAAACAATCTCAGACAATGTCACAGGCGAGATAATTTGCAAAAACTGCGGAACAGTTCTGGAATCTCATACCATAGGTTACACTGTTCCAAATGAAAAAAACACTACACAAAGATATGATTACGGCATTGGAACAGAGCCTGTAAAGATAAAACTATCACACCGCGTATCCGAGAAAATATCCCGAAATGAATCATTGATTGGGAATAGAACAAAGAAATTGTTCGTGACAATAACTTCAATGTTGCAAAAAATCTCAGCTACCCAATCCATCAAAAACGATGCATACGCTCTTGGAAGAAAATGTGTCTCACATGAAATGACAAAAGGCAGAACGAAAATAAATGTCTCAGCTGCATGTGTCATGGCTGCCTGCAAGGTTAACGGCAAGATGATCTCAGAGACAGAGTTGCTATCACTCACAAATAGTTCCAAAAAACAGACCAGAAAAATTTACCGTATCATTTTGGAGCAATTTGGAGTAAAACCAATCCCAGTCCATGAGCAGACAAGAAAACTAATCTGCAGAATATGTTCAGACCTCAACATACCACACAAAACAATGACCAGGGCATTAGAATTATTGGAGAAAGTGAAACATGAAAATCCATGTATTTGTTCTCATCCTGGAACCGTATCTGCAACTATGGTGTATGTTGCAGCAGAAAAAAAATACCAACGGAAAAAAATCGCAGGCATAGTAGGGATATCAAACGTAAACATAGGGAGCCTTTACAGAAAGATGATGATAGCCGCAGAACCCACGACGCTTTAGCGAGTGGAGTATGTTAGAGCCAGATTGATCCTGACGTGAAAGAGAAGAGAAGAGAGTACAGTAGAAGGCCTGACGTGAAAGAGAAGAGAAAAGAGTACAGTAGAAGGCCTGACGTGAAAGAAAGAAAAAGAGAATACGATAAAGAATACTTTAGCAGGCCTGACGTGAAAGAGAAGCAGAGAGAGTACTACAAAAGGCCAGAGATGAAAGAGAAGAGAAGAGAGTACAGTAGAAGGCCTGACGTGAAAGAAAGAAAAAGAGAATACGATAAAGAATACTTTAGCAGGCCTGACGTGAAAGAGAAGCAGAGAGAGTACAGTAACAGGTCAGAGATGAAAGAGAAGAGAAGAGAGTACAGTAGAAGGCCTGACGTGAAAGAAAAGAGAAAAGAATACTGTAGCAGGCCTGACGTGAAAGAGAAGCAGAGAGGGTACAGTAGAAGGCCTGACGTGAAAGAAAAGAGAAGAGAGTACAGTAGAAGGCCTGACGTGAAAGAAAAGAAAAAAGAGTACAGTAAAGAATACTTTAGCAGGCCTGACGTGAAAGAGAAGCAGAGAGAGTACTACAAAAGGCCAGAGATGAAAGAGAAGCAGAGAGAGTACAGTAGAAGGCCTGACGTGAAAGAAAGAAAAAGAGAATACGATAAAGAATACTTTAGCAGGCCTGACGTGAAAGAGAAGCAGAGAGGGTACAGTAGAAGGCCTGACGTGAAAGAGAAGCAGAGAGAGTACAGTAAAGAATACTTTAGCAGGCCTGACGTGAAAGAGAAGAGAAGAGAATACGATAAAGAATACAGTAGAAGGCCTGACGTGAAAGAGAAGAAAAAAGAGTACAGTAGAAGGCCTGACGTGAAAGAAAGAAAAAGAGAATACGATAAAGAGTACAGTAGAAGGCCTGATGTGAAAGAGAAGAGAAGAGAGTACTACAGACAAAAGAAAAGAAAGTTGATGGAAAAAGGAGGAATGAAGATTGAAACCAACTGAAAGAGAAGAGATGTCGGGCTCAGACCGTGATCATCCCCGATATCCACACATTCTTTGTAGTTGCAGAAAAGATGATAGCCGCAGAACCCACGACGCTTTAGCGAGTGGAGTATGTCAGAACAAACTAGATATTGCCTGATATAATATACACTGATTCTGCATTGTCAGATAAGTTAAAGGAATTTCTTCAAACTTTCAAGAAAGATGGCAAATACATCTACGTTGATAAAATCGATTCCATGATGCCTAAAAACAGAGCTTGGCTCAAGGTAGATTATCTAGATTTTGTAGGAACTGAATTAGAGACAATGTTTGGTAGTGACCCAGAGCGACTGATCAAGCAGTTCTCACGAGCCATAAAGGAAGTTCTTAACCAAAGATTCCATGATTTTGCAAACAGTGTACAAAAAAAGATCAGTGTGCGAATAATGAATTACCCACTATGCATATCCACAAGAGAAATCAATGAGGACTGTATCGGCAAATTCATTTCAGTCTATGGATTCATAATTAAGACAAGCAGGCCTGTTTACATTCCAACCAAAATAATTTACACGTGTGAAGCGGGGCACGAGATAACAGTTGATTCAGATTTTGGAATTCCGGACGTGCCAGTTAGATGTAGCAATATTGAAGGTGGCAAGAGATGTACGAAAAGGTTTGAGATTGAAAATCCAATTGATTTGATTCCATTACAGAATGTATCTGTTCAAGACTTACCAAGCGTTTTGCCCCCTGGAGAGATACCTGGCCAAAGTACTATTGCAGTAACTGGAAGTCTAATTGAAGAATGCAGACCCGGTGACAAGGTAATCATCAGTGGTGTTTTAAAAAAACAGAGAATCATTACAAAGAAAAAACGATTGCAGATTCAATTCAGATTACAACTAAATGCGAATAATGTTAAAAAAATCTCATCTGAAAATACAGAGATCAGTGAAAAAACAAAACAAGAGATAGAGTCAATAATCAAAATGCCTGAAAAAAGAAGATATGAGATGCTGGTTAACTCTATTGCGCCCCATGTTCAGGGCTATGATCTAATCAAAGAATCACTATTGCTATTGCTTGCAGCACATGCACCAAAAGAACAGACAGATTATTCCAGGATAAAGTGGGATGGAATGGACGATGATGAAAACTATGTGGTAAAAAGAAGGTGGGACATCAACATATTTCTGGTAGGTGATCCTGGAACTGCAAAGAGTGAACTCTTAAAATTCGTAGCAAGGGTAGCTCCAAGAGGAATATACACATCTGGACAAGGCTCTACTGCCGTAGGTCTTACTGCAGCACTCATAAAAGATCCAGTCACAAATGAATATCAGATAGCAGCAGGAGCTATGGTTTTGGCAGATCTGGGAGTAGTGTCTATTGACGAATTTGACAAGATGAAAGAGGAAGACAGAAGCGCGTGCCATGAAACCATGGAGAACCAAACGGCAACAATAGCAAAGGGCGGGGTCTATGCTCAACTTAATGCAAGAACCTCTGTACTAGCAGCAGCAAATCCCAAACAAGGAAAATATGATCCATATGGTACAGTATATGAAAACACTAGACTGCCAATACCGTTGCTTACAAGGTTTGATCTAATCTGGAAGGTTCGTGACATTCCAGACAAGGAAAAAGACGCGCTGGTTGCACAAAGAATTATTGCCGCTGATACGAACATTGGGGAAATGACAAGAAACACGTTTTCTCCAAAACAACTAACACAGTATTTGACATACATCAAACAGATTCATCCAACCACAACAAAAGAAGCACAAAAAATGATGGAAGAATACTATGTAAAAATAAGATCCAAAAATGATGAAGATTTTACAATCACGCCACGACAGTTTGAGGCAACACTTCGAATTGCCACTGCAAGAGCTACAGTATTGAACAAAAAAGTGGTGGATGAGGAAGATGTGGAGCGGGCAATTTTCATCATGAGTAAAATGTTTGATGACACGGTAGTTGATCCTGCAACTGGAAAGAGAGACATGTCAGTAATGGATACAGGCCACAGTAAATCAGACAATGCTAAATTTGATCTGGCAAAAGATATCATGATTGCACTGCAGGGGGAGTTCAACAATCCAATAGATGAGCAGGAAATAATTGATGAATTTGCAAAAAGTGGCAGATTTGGCGACAATGCACGAAACTTTTTTGAAAAGTTAAAAAGTGAAAATCTGATTTACAATCCAAGTTCAGGTAAATGGCGATGGATACTGTGACAAAACAAAAAAGACGGCCAAAAAAGCATTATTATCTTGCCTGATAACATCCGCTACCCAAGAAATTTTCTTGACGAGTTCCTATCAGAAGTGAGTGAGATAATACGACTCCAAAAAAAGATAGGAAAGTCAAGAGTCAATACCACAATATCAACAGATACTCAAAGTAAATTCCAAGAATTTGTTAAAAAAAGACATAATGGATTGCTAAAAGGCCCATATTCTTATGAGTTGGAGAGAGCAATGTTGCTTTACCTTCATTTCTTTGATATATGATCGCAAAAAATCATTCCAAAATAACCGATCAGCAATCATGCCAAGTCTTTGCAAGGCCATGCCTAGATCTCGGTGCACTTGCACATAACTACATATAATTTCATGACTATTTGATCCAAAAATCAACTAATTGTTTGTTTGTTGTTTGTTTGCAAGGCAATCGAAAAAGAATTTTAAACTTATTTTTAGGCACAAAAAACCAATGATTTTGCTGATTTATACTACTTTACTTCAAAGTCTTTGTAGTTTAACGTCATTCAACGTTGAACAACGCTAAACTGCAATAACTTGATTGAGAATATGCAGTTTAACACTAAACTACATATAATTATTAGATCTGTAGGTGTAAGTTATTCTAAAAATGGTGATTGTTATCCTTCAAACAAAGAAACAACAAACAAACAATTTCATGCGTGTTGGTGTTAAACTACAAATTGCAGTTTAGCGTTAAACTACAAATTGCAGTTTAGCGTTAAACTGCATATAATTATAGATCGTACTTAGAATGAACAATAATACTTCTAGAATCAACACAAGTGTAAAAAAAGATATCAAAATTCGTTGGGAACATTTTCTTTTAGCGCACCATCATACAATTAGAGGCGGATATGGTCCAGAGCTTGGCAGGGCAATGGAGTCATACATGAATCAATTCAGCCAGGTTCCACACAATGATGAGCAGCAGTGTATGAAAATGAACAAAACAACACGCAATGTGTTAAGACGGATATCAATTGCATTTAGGGAACTTCCAACATATCCTGTTGTTGCACCAATAACTGTTAATGCCGTGATCAAAGATAATGTGCCACGAAAAGACAATAGAACTTTTAATGTTTATTTGAAACGTGTGATTCATTATCTCAAACCGCATATTTCAGAGGATGGAGTTGAGAAAAGATCTGTTCAGGGGTTTTGTGAATATGTTGACAGATTGTTAGATGAAAATTCTTTGAAATGATATCTGAAAACTAAGTGAACTACCACCCAACAAGTACAGCGGTCTTCCCGCCGTGTGGTGAAGAAACGAAACAATTCTACAAGGTAGCCAGACCAGACGGTTTTGATTTTCGCACAAACACGGTGAACTATCACAAAAACATAGGAAAGACAATCTCAAATCCAAAGAAGACAAAATTTACCTTCAGTGACATCTGTGCAGGAATTGGTGGAATGCGTTTGGCATTTGAAAACTTGGGAGGCGAATGTGTCTTTTCATCTGAATGGGACAAGTTCTGTCAAGAGACATATCGTGAAAACTTTGGAGAAACACCACAGGGAGACATCACAAAAATTCCAATCAAAGATATTCCAAAACATGATATATTGCTTGCAGGATTTCCCTGTCAGCCTTTTTCTAAGAGTGGTTTTGCAACAAGAAAATTTCTAAACAAAAAAGATGGATTTGGAGATGAAAATCAAGGAAAAATTTTCTTTCGTATTATAAAAATTATTGCTGAAAAAAAACCAAAGTGGATATTTCTTGAAAATGTACCTCGTCTTATAAAGATGGACAAAGGAAAAACATTTAGAATTATTTTAAGTGAACTTGAAAAATTAGGTTATGATTGTAAATACGAAGTCATTAGTGCAGAAACAGTAGTACCACAACGAAGAGAAAGGCTCTACATTGTAGCAACAAGAAAAGGAATTGATTTTGAATTTCCAGAAATTCCAGATTTAAAACCGCAATTAAAACAAATATTTGAAAAAAATATTGACAGAAAATACATTCTGTCTGACAATACTTGGAACTGGTTGCAAAACCATGCAAAGAAACACTCTGCAATGGGAAACGGTTTTGGATTTCGTCTTGCCGATCCAAAAAAGACTGCATGTACGCTTAGTGCAAGATATGGCAAAGATGGATCAGAAATTTTGATTCAAAGAAGAAACAGTAATCCTAGAAAGCTATCTCCAAGAGAATGTGCAAGACTGATGGGATTTCCAGATCAATTTAAAATCCCAGTCTCAGACACTCAAGCGTACAAACAGTTTGGAAAATCTGTAGTTGTTCCAATAATCTATTTGATCGGATACAATATGTTGGAACAATCACACCCCCAACAGAAAATTTATTTCAAGAAATAATTTTGCAAAAACTAAACCCATATCAAAGAAGCTCCATGATTCAGTGGTTTCAAAAAATAAAAGACCTGCCAATCCCACAACCAAAAACAGAGATTGTTCAAATTCCACACAAAAAATTCATTGAACTAATTGATGGCAATTCTACCCTATCTGAATACAGTGAACAATTCTCACAAATCATGGATTCACTAAAACCATTTCCAATATTTTTGAGAACTGACAATTCCAGCCAGAAACACTCCTTCAAGAAAACATGCAGACTGCCAAACAAAGAATCGCTGCTTGGTCATATTTTGGAACTAGTTGATTCTAACATGGCATTAGATCTTGTAGACAATGCCATAGTGTTTAGAAAATGGCTTGACTTGGATGCAGGGTTTGTAGCCTTTAATGGCTTGCCAATCAACGTTGAGGCAAGACTGTTCATTAATCATGGTATGGTGCAATGCGTTCACCCGTACTGGCCTGAAGATGCGATAGAATCATGGTGGAATAGTAGAAAAACATTTGAGACCCAATTTGACACAAAACTGCCATTTCAGATAAATGACTCTTGGAAAGAAATTCTCGAATCCCAAAATGATATTGTGTTACAATCTGCATCTATTCTAGAAAAGTATGCCAAACTAATCATCGATAGGATGGGAAATGACTTTTGGAGTATAGATTTTGCACTGGGTAGAGATGGCAAGTGGTATCTGATAGATTGTGCTGCAGGTGAGGTGTCATATCATTATCCTAATTGTAAATTTGGAGATTAGATTATACAAATCAACAACCGGGATAACTGTATATCTAGATTGAACTAATGAAATGTAGTAAATGTCATAGAGAATCAAATTCTCTAACTGGAGGAATATCAGGCCCAATGTACTGTTCTGATTGTTATGTACCTTTTGAAAAAAGGGATGACTTTGATTATGTTGCTACTGGAAAAACTTCTGGTCATGTAAAACTGCCTAACGGAATATGTGGGATTTGTGGAGAATCCACAGTACAACCATACCCTACAGGATTATGGATTCACTATCAGGAAGATGCAGATGAAGATGAATATCAAACCTTTGATCATGTTCCAAGACAAGCTAACATCTTGGAACTGTTAATGATTAAGAGTGAAGATGAACATAAAAAAAATGGGATCGGGGGGATTGAATGGTATCACTATGATGAAGAAGCAAAAGCAAGTCCATATTGTGTTGAAAGAGGAGTGATGAAGGATAGACATACTGAATGTCTAATCCATAAAAAATACTGGGCTAAAGAACTAAAACAATCAAAAAAAGATACTGACAAACTAGTAGGAAATCCTGACGGTGACTATGGTTACAAAAGCACAATTGATGATTTCATCATGTATAGTGAACGAGAAAATACACTGCAATTCAAAGAATTCATTACAAACAACAAAATTAAAAAATTACCTCAAAATCCACCGGTCCCAATTACTCATTATGAATTCTATATTATCAAAGGCATAAGGCATCCTGAATCAATATTGGTAAAAAAATTAAAAGAATCTAACTTGGATTCAACTATTGAGGAAGGCGAACCATTCAGAGTAGATGGTAAAACATACTACATATCTAGTATTAATGATCGTCATAGGCATAAGTCCAAAACCAAGAATTTGATTCAGGTTCACTTGAAGACACAAAAATGAAATAATCAGCAGAAATTACAATGAAGATTGACCTTCACCATGGTTCTGGTGCAAAATAGTGATCGAGATCACCAAAATGCACCAGCAGGGTCTGACACATTATCTCATATCATAATTTCTGAACAAACTTGTCTCAAAACTATAAAATCTCAATTTAGAGAAGATCCATATTTCATGTTTTGTATAGCAGATCACTAGAATGCACCAGAACCTGGCTAAGTGGAAAAAAGGTCAAAAAGAGTTCCCCTGTAAGTCCTTCTTATGATGATAGACGTGGCTGTATGATAGTGGTTCCAAAGCCGATAGTTGAAGCGTTAAAATCACCTGAAAAAACTGTGTTTAAGATCAGTGGTTCTAAAATCAATGTTACTGCTGGAGGAGGAGGAAGGATAAAAAATGGGTAGTAAAATACCAAAATACAAAACAATAGTTATTGATCCTCCATGGAGAATTACAACAACAGGTCCAAATTCCAAACCTTGTCATGGTACACTCAAAAGGCGGTTATCTTACAAAACAATGTCAGATCGGGAAATAGCAGAATTTCCGATTGATGATTTTGCACACAAAAATTGTAATTTATTTTTATGGACAACACACAAAAAATTGCCTTTTGCTTTGGAAATCATAAAAAATTGGGGATTTAAGCATTATTGTGTATTTACATGGATAAAAAATTCTGGCATTACTATGCAAGGCGTATTTAGAAATAGTGAGTTTGCAGTGTTTGGATATAGGGGAGAGTTCAACATTCCGTTTACAGGCAAAGCTATGCCAACAGCCTTTAAAGCAAAGACAGGCATCCATTCAGAAAAACCATCAGAATTTTATGAAATTATCAGAAGCAAGACACAAGCTCCAAGAATAGATATTTTTGCACGAAGGCAACATCATGGTTTTGCAGCATGGGGAGACGAAGTAGAGATGCAAGCTCAATCAATTTTAACTAAATGAGACTTGGGCATAACTAATTCTCATTTTTAATCAGTTTCTCAAATTATTGCAATCAAAAAAGCTAAGGATCTCATCATGTTTTATTCATTGCAACATGAGCAAACAAGTGAGAATCCCCTGCAGCGCCATACTAGACCTCTTGCGTAATTACCAACAAAGCGTGTCGTCTAATCGAGTTAATTCATCGTCGTCATGGAATCACAACAAAATCCTCTTTCCACCGTATCCTGAAATTGACCAGGCCGCATATGATGTCGCTGATGCAGTCATAACGGCGCAGCCTGTTCCTGAATCTATTTTCTCAAACATTCACTCATTTTACCAAGAACTGTCTAAAATATTGTATCTGACATTTTTGTCTTTTCAACATTTGATTTGAGCATTTTAGAATCATGTCATTAATTTAAAATTACAACAAAATGAAAATTCTTCAAGTTCCTGTACTATTTTGTTTTAGATGTGAAACTACGTTCACTCCACGTATTGATCCCAATGATGAGTGTGTGACTATACCAAAAGCATGTCCCAAACGAGATTGTCGTTCACAAACATGGAATATACCTGATGACGAACTAAATATTATTCGTCAAACCCAAAATAATAATTTGCTTTTAGGTCCAGGATATCGTAAAATAATGAAGAAAAGCGTTCCAGTACTGGGCAAGTACAAACCAAAAAAATCAGAAAAAACACCATTAGTTGTATGTATTGATTGTGAATTATTCTTCCATGACGAATCTGGTTTGAAAAGACACCGACATAGAAGACATCATGGAATGTGTATGAAATGCCACTCCAGTAACGTGTATGTGATGAGAGTAAATGATACTACAATTTGCAGAACTTGCAATGTTGTCAAAGAGCAATGAGGATTATAACCACACGGCAAGAAGGCCGCCGTACAAGTACGGTGGCGGTTCACATTTTAAAGAAGATGTTAATTTGGATGAATCAATACAATCACAATTTTGTATTTCACCTAGAGGCGATTCAATTATTCATACATACATAAACGTACATACATATAAATATCATATCTTCGCATAATATACTGAAGGGTATAATGGCATTACAATCACAGTATCGGGAACCTCATATAGTACCTGAATTATGGTGGTGGATTAATAGGGTTGAGAGAAAAACACCAGCATTTGTGCCAGTTGCAGACAGGTATTGTAAACCGTTGATTAAAAAATTAAAAAGAGTCATGCCATTACTAAAAAAATACGGTAAAGATTCAGATCAATTCCTTTTTGAAGATGAGCGTGGATGGGTTGAATCATTGGAAGATAAACTACTAAAAGAACCTCATATGCGTATAATGAAATTTGATTTTGTAAAAGGCGTTATTCACAAAAATCTTATCCTGAGGTCACATGAATTGAAGAGACCTGAGTTTTGGAATTACAGACCACCATATTATATCACTGGTCGGGATGATGTACTGAGAGATTCAAGGACAGGAAAGAAAGTATGAACGAAGGACAAAATGATCAAGATGTTGGGAGAGAGTTAGATTATATTTTGGAGAAAAGCAAAAAGCATAATCCTACACTGAGAAATTTTGTCCAAGTTGAGAAATTAATATTTGAAAACAAAGAGTTTGAAACCAAACGAGAACTATATAATCTATTGCCCAAAGGAATGCAGTACCCAACATTTAATTTCATTTTGGATGTTTTAGAAAAGCAAAACAAAATCATGTTTGACAAAGACGGTTCTTTTTTTTGGCTTGGACCTGCAAGCCAAAAATTAGAGAAGAGCGTAAAAACCTCAAAACAGTATTAGGTGTTTTGAAAATTCATCTAGTTCTGACCAAAGCATATTGGCATAATATTTTAAGGGGCGCTAAAAAGTATTGAATATAGCCAAAAAGAAATTTCTCATTGTTGGAAGCGGAGGGCGTGAAAGTGCTTTTGCATCACAACTCATGAAAGACACACAGTTGTATGCTGTCATTCATCACAAAAATCCATTCATCATAGATTGTGTGGCACGATCAGGCGGAAAATGTTTTGTCGGTGATGCCAATGATCCGCAAGTGGTTCTGAACTTTGCAAAAGAGAACAACATAGATTATGCTTTTGTGAGTGCAGACCAACCACTAGCTAATGGCGTTGTAGACATTCTGCTGGAAAATAATTTTAAAGCCATTGGAGGGACAAAAGAGGCAACACGCATTGAATGGGATAAAATCTATTCGATACAAATGATGAAAAAAGTGTGTCCCGAATTCACGCCTTTTTACAGAGTTGTCTCATCAGTTGGAGAATTAAAAGATGCGATGGAATCATTTGAATTTAGAGAACTTGATGTAGTGGTAAAACCTCAAGGGCTTACAGGCGGCAAGGGTGTAAAGGTAATGCCTGAGCATCTATCAACATACCATGATTGTATTGACTATGCCGCCCTTCTTCTCAAAAATCGTAACGAAAAAGTCCTGTTGGTGGAAAAACTGCAAGGCATAGAGTTTACCATTATGGGAATCACAGATGGTGAGAATCTCGTGGTCTCTCCAGCAAGTTACGACTATCCGTTTCGACATGAAGATGATGAAGGTGCAGGAACTGGCGGCATGGGATGCTTTACAAATTCGGAGAAAAAACTGCCGTTCATGAGCGATAAGGACTTGGATGACTGCAAATCCATAATGAAAAAGATCATTGATGAGATGAAATCAAGAGGTCTCTTTTTCAATGGCGTTCTTAATGGTGGATTCTTCAAAACAAAAAACGGCATAAAGTTCATGGAGTTTAACGGGCGCTTTGGCGATCCTGAGGGATTAAACATTCTCAGCATCATTGAAGGTTCTTTTTCCGAACTGCTAATTCACCTTTGGAACAAGACACTGTCGGAAGGAACAGTCTCTTTTGTAAAAAAAGCAAGCGTTGTAAAGTATTTGGTAGCACATGAATATCCAGAACAAAGTGACAAGGTAATTTCTTTTACAATTAATGAAAAGGAAATTAATGATCTGGGTGTAAAAATATTCTTTGCCTCTTGTGTAAAAACAGGGGAACGACAATATGAAACCCTGAAAAAATCACGGGTAGTTGCATTTAGTGCAGTTTCGGACGACATAGAAGCGGCATCATTGCTCGTAAACGAGGCAATTGACACACATGTCAAGGGTGTATTGGAATACAGACATGACATTGGTTCTCAAAAGAGCTTGGAAAAACTGCAAAGAACCAACACTGAATTAACCACGTGAGTAATATGCATGGATTTTAGCAAACCATTCATTCCAGAAGACAATGCCGTAATTCTTCTGAAACAATCATTCGTAAGAGAGCGTGAATGTGATTCCGTCCTGTCTGAAATACCTGATGATTTTTACCAGAAATTATCCGTTGACATGAAAAAACTGGAAGGAAAATCACTGCGAGACACACATGTGCTGTTTGATGAGTTTGTAAGGATGAGGCATTCCAAGATTGTACGATTTGCATCAGTCATGAAATTGAACAGTTCCATTGAAAAGAGCATGTCTGATGAGGAGAAAAATTTCTACGAGCTGGTGAATCTGTCTAGTGAATTCTTTTTGAAGAAAATTAATTCTTAAAATTCATAAAATGAAAGTTGCAATAGTTGGAACAACATCAAACTTTTCAGAAAACCAACAAATAGACATGAGGCAGTACATCTCCCTGGTGCTCAAAAGATATTCTTCTGATACTGTGATGATTAGTGGTGGCGCTCAAGGTGTTGATGAAATAGCGATAGAAATTGCCAAAAATATTGGATTTGAAGCAAAGGTGTACAAACCAGAAAAAGAAGAATGGAGATATTATAAAAAAAGGAACTTGCAAATTGCCAATGATTGTGATGAATTGCACTGTTTTTCAATACCTGTCAAAACCAAGAAATGCTATCATCATGACACTCCACAAGAACATGAAAAGACCGCTGGGTGTTGGACTGCATGTAAAGTATCTGAGATGAACAAACCATGCCAATTAGTAGTAATCCCAAACAGATGATTACGAGTTACGTTTTATCTAAGATTGGGATGGTTATTTTCTAAGATGCCTGACTGGATTATAATTGAGACAAAATTTCCAAACGAATGTGTACTGTGCAGTGAACAGATTGATGATGGCTCCACGGCATACTGGAAAAAAGGAACTGGTTTGAAACACTATCCTGAATGCATTACAGGATTCACTGAAGACAAATCAGAACTACGAATAATAGATGGTGATTTTGAGGATTATCTGAAATGACATTTTTAGATGATTTCCCACAAAAATACACCCCGAGAGAGACACAGAAGCAAGTAATTAATGATATAGAATCTGCTATTTCATCAGGATACAAGAATATCCTACTTTGTGTTCCAACAGGTGTTGGGAAATCTCACATTGCCATCACTGTTGCAAAGTCTTTGGGAACATCATTTATCATAACAGCCCAAAAGATACTGCAGGATCAGTACACAAACGACTTTAATTTCATTTATCCCATGAAGGGTAAACCAAACTTTCCATGTATGGATATGTATGATGTAAAAAAAATTCCATATGAGAAGGCAAGAAATGATAGTACAATTTCATGTAATCTTGGAAACTGCTCATGGGAAGAAACTATTGAAGGCAAGAAAAAAACTGAATACTGCAAATTCAAGCCAAAACTAGAATCATTTCCAAGATATAATGTGGGAACAGAAGATGAAAGGATTGGAGAGCCTGACGATACGACATGCTATTACTACAATCAAAAATACCAGTCCCTTTTGGCAACACATGCCCTGTTCAACTATTCGTCATACTTTCAAACAAGACTATACAATCAGGGAATAGGACCACTCCTGGAACGAGACTGTCTTATAGCTGATGAGGCACACGAGATTGAAGACCAGATAATAGGCTACATTGGATTTGACATTAGGCCCAGATTTTTAGAAGATGTAAGAATGGATTTTGCAGACTATACAACAAATACAGTTGATGGAGTTTTAGAATTGCTAGAGATACTTGGCAATGAATACACCAAGGAAGTTAGGCGTTTGGAGAATCAAGGCGACAAGCGAGCCCAAACATTCAGAAAGAGAAGAGACAAGATTGATGATGCATATTATGAATTCAAAGACAATTCAGACAATTTTGTAATTCAAGAAACCAACCAATCTGGCAAAATTATGTTAGTATCAATTAAGCCAATTGAGATAGGAAGGTATGTTGGTAAATTCTTTGACAGGCCACACCAAATCTTCATGAGTGCAACAATTAACAAGCAGATATTTTGCAGGACGATGTCAATTCCAGAGTCAGACTGTGCATTTATCGAGGTGGAGAGATCACCATTTCCAGCAAGTAACAGAAAAATAGTTTTTCATAATGTTCGGAAATTAAACTACCGCTCCACTGATGATGATTATCGTGCAGTGTTTGAAAAGATAGGAGAAATTCTAAAATCTCATTTACATGAAAAGGGATTAATCCTCACCACAACAAAAAAGCAATGCCAGGACATCTCTAATCATCTTGGTGATAGAATAGTAATTGCCCATGAAGGTGTAGAAGGAAAACGTGAGAAAATACTGGAATACCACAAAAAAACTAACGACCCTGACGTGCTGACATCGCCATCATTCTGGTATGGAATAGACCTCAAGGGGGATCTGTCTCGATTCCAGGTTATTCTGAAGGCGCCATATCCATCTATGGCAGACAAACGAACCAAGATGAAGTCAGAGCGTGATCCTTTGTGGTACCAAAACAAGGCATTGGAGAAATTACTGCAGGGATTTGGACGCTCCATTAGAAACGAGAATGACTATGCCATCACTCACGTGCTAGATGAGGCTGTTATTTTACTGCTGAATAGGATGAAGAGATTTGTGCCAAAGGCATATCATGATTCGCTTGGCTGGTAGTTCACGATTAATTCTATACAGCAATGATGAACATGAAAAGAGCAGATGTTGTAAGAACAATAACGATATGTTGGCTTGAAAACAAATCATTGCTTTCAAACAATAAGAAAAAATCTGGGAGCAGAAAATAGATGGCTACAATACTAAAAGTCGATAAGGGCCAAAGAGGAATTTATGACAAAAGAAACAAGGTCAACAATCTTACTGGAAAGGAATGGCTTCAAATGTCAAAAAGCGTCTGGATAAGCAAGAGAAACGCCATAGACAAAGATGCGTTTGAACATCCTGCACCATTTTTGATTGAAGATATTAAAAGATTAATTCTTCTCTTTACAAAGGAAAATGATCATGTCGCAGATATTTTTATGGGTAGCGGAACCACTGTCATATCATCTGCGTTAGCTGGACGACATGGGATAGGCATTGATCTCAACAAACAATATTGCAATCTGGCAAAAAAAAGACTTCGTAAGCTCAAGGTTCCAAAAAAGGACTATTCTATAATTAACGGTGATTCCTTAGAGGAGATAAAAAAACTAGATATGATAGACTATTGTGTAACATCTCCTCCATATCACAACATACTAAAAAACAAGGGAATGGGATTGCGACATGATGGTAGTCAAAAAAGACAGGGAATAGAATATTATTCAGATGACTCAAATGATGTGGGTAACAAAAAGACGTATCCTGCATACCTAAAATCAGTTGAAACGATAATGAAAGAAGTGCATAGTAAACTTGGTGACAAAAAATACTGTACTGTGATAATTAGTGATTTTACAGTAAACAAAAAAGAGACAAATGCACACGGAGATATGATAAACATTATGCAGCGCATCGGATTTGAGTTTGTTGGAAATATTGTTCTGGTACAAGACAGCAAACCACTGTACCCTTTTGGGTATCCATATGCATTTAAGATAAATCATGTCCACCAATACCTCTTGAATTTCAGAAAAGTGTGATTTTACATTGATTCTTTGAATGATTTTATGAAAGAATCCTCATTCCCTGTATTGTCTTTTGTAAAATTTTCAAGGTTCCTAGAAATTGATCAAGAAGATGTAGGAGCTGGGGGAAGTGACGCTTGTGGAGAGTGCAAAGCATTCAATGAAACAAGAAGAGGCCACCGTACTTGTTGGGTGGTAGTTCACTGATTAGTTTAGAGAATGATTCATTTCTGAAATTTTAGAAGATCTTTAACATAAACCAAAAATTTGACAGACTGTAAACGCTGCGGAATTATAATCCTATTTGAGAATGGATTGTGCTTTTCTCAAAATGGAGTTCCTCATGATATTAGAAGATGTAAGACTATTCCCGGATATGTTTGGTGTCCAATACATAGAGCAAAATTCTCAAAAAGACATCCATGTGAACATTATGTACAATATGGATATGAATCTGATTACAAAAGACTCAAACGAATTAGAGAGATTGGAATCGAGCTTTTGGATGCTGGCAAAAAAACCAGAGAGACAAACACACCATACCATATGATTCAAAAATTTCATGATTTCAAGTTTGCAATATTTGGTAAGGAGATGAGCTTTTGAGCTGTAATGAAATTTGTGTAAAATACAAGGCACTAAAACCTTCTACAGGAGGAAGATATGCAGCAGGACAAAAACGATGTATGTCCTGTGAAATTTACATAAACTTTCCAGGAAAATATTGTCCTTGCTGTAAACACAGACTTAGAACAATGCCACGCAACAGCAAGTACAAAGCAAAGTACCGAGCAAGTAAGGAGGCAAATTCCTAATGGCTCAATTTGGAAGGCATCTTGACTGTAGAGCCAATAACTGTAATTTTGTAGCAAAGACTCAACGAGAATTAAAAAAACACATGGAGGAACATGGGATTTGAAACTAGAAGAAGCTAGAGCAATTGCAAATAACTTACTTAATGAAATTGGAGGTCATTTTGAAATTTTACAAATTGTAGGTTCAGTTAGGCGTAATTGTGAGGCAGTACATGATATAGATTTTGTTGGAATTAGAAAATCTGAATCTGAATATAATTTTGGAGAACTAAGTCTAGAAGCTCATATACAAATTCTTGATCCTATGGGATATGTAGAAACAAAAACCAAAACTAACATCACTAGATTCTTAGATGGTCCATTAATCAAACGATTCCGATACAAAGAAGCTTCAATTGATTTGTATCTTGCAGATGGGCCAACATTTGAAACTCTAAAACTAATCAGAACAGGTTCCAAAGAACATAACATTAGATTAACAACACTTGCAAGAAGTAAAGGACTCAAACTATTTGCTTCTGGAAAAGGGCTTTGCAAAATTAAAGGGGGAATCTACAACAACGAGCCTGAAGAGATTGTCAAAGTAGTTGAAAATACTGAAGATGGAATCTTGCAGAATCTTCTTGGACGAATTCCAAAACCTGAGGAGAGATGAAATTGAAAGGACTTTGCCATACTTGTCATTCCAGTAATGTAAAAACTGAGTTAGATGAATTCAAAAAACCAATCTGTATTAGTTGTAGAGAAGAAAAAGCTGCAACCAAAAGACAACAGGAGGATCAAAATTGAGTGAATCACAAGAAGAACTTCTGTCAAGAGTGAACTACCACCTAACAAGTACGGTGGCCTTCTCGCCGTGTGGTTATAACCTAACGCCCAAAAATATCTGAAATGAACTAACTAGCATCACACTAGCATTGCACAAGATACACCACAACACAAGTTAGAGGTACAAGATGCCTGACAAGTCCTTGAATCGTGAACATGCAATGCGATGTGTGTGTGGGCATGCAAGATTTGAACACAAAAACAACTCACACATACCTCACATGGAAAAACATCCAAAGTATAACTTTGAGTGCTGGATGCTTGAATGCGACTGCACAAAATACACCCAACAGCAATGAAGTTCCAAAAACCGACAAGCAGGTACAGAGTCGATTCTGATCCTCATATCTGGCCATGGTGGACTGTAAGGGTGCAGAAAAACTCTGTGATTCACAAACTTTTATCCGCGCTTGCAGACCGTCCGCTAAAGTCAAAGGAGACAGAAAGGCACCATGACCTGAGACAAACCTCAGTGATTCGTGCGATACATTATGGACTGGTAGAAAGAAAAGGCGATACACTGCACATCACAGAGGACGGCAAAAAGATCCATACAGCACTACAGATTGGGATACCCCCACAGTCATTACTTATTTTAGGTGTGATATACGCAAAGATGTATTTTGTTGGATTTTACATAAGGTTGCCTGAGCAATACATGCATGTCAACATATCACAAGACCAAGTGAAATATGGCTTTAGGCATCTGTCAGATAAAAAACTGATTCGCAGAATAAACGTTCCAAAAATCTGGTACATCCCACAAGACAACATGAGACGACTTGGTCCATATCATGAAATTCTGCTGAATATCAGCGAACAGATCTTGTATTGATGTCAATGAGCAACAATTCTGGTGATGCGACACAGATTGACGCGCTTGCAGCATATATTGAGCACTCTTGTAACATACCAAAGTTTCGGATTAAAAAAGAGCACTATATCCTGCTTGAGAGAAGAAGATACACGCTGCTTGGCGTGTACACAAAGATCGGCGCAGTCATATTCAGTCGCACGATAATTCACAGGCCAGACATTCTAATACTTGATCCAAAACTGTCGAAAATACGTCTGCTGATAGAGCTTGACGGCTCATCGCATGATCATATTAAAAAAAATCGCAGAAAAACAAGAATACGTAATACAAACTATCACCGTGCGCGCATTCCCTATTTTGTGATTAACATCAAAAAGTATAGGGAAGAGCACAAGTCGTGGTTTGATGCAATTGACAGGTGCCTGAAACACAAATGAAACCATACAAAAAACCACCGCAGAGGTAACAGCACCTTAATTCACACAATCATATATTGGAAAATCCTACTGCTGTAGAGTTATTTGCAGGTGCAGGAGGAATGGCACTAGGTCTAGAGGAAGCACATTTTGATACTAAAATGCTTGTTGAATATGACAGAGACTGTGTACTAACTCTGAGAAAAAACAGACCAAAATGGAATGTAATACATCAAGATATTTCAAAGGTAAAATTCAAGGGAATCAAAGCTGATTTGATCACTGGCGGTTTTCCATGCCAGTCATTTAGTCATGCAGGTAACAAGCTTGGATTTGATGATGTGAGAGGCACAATGTTTTACGAGTTTGCACGGGCTGTTAAGGAGATGAAGCCAAAAATATTCCTAGCTGAAAACGTAGAGGCGATAATTAGAAACAATGATGGTAAGACATTACAGGTTATCTTGAATGTTTTAGAATCATTGGGATATTTTGTACAGTATAAAGTGTTAAACGCTGTTGATTACAAGGTTCCACAAAAACGCAAGCGAGTCATCTTTGTGGGGACATCAAAGGGAATAAAATTTGAATTTCCAAAATCTAATAATGAAACAGTCACATTAAGACACGCCTTGCAGGATGTTCCAAAATCCCCAGGTACAAAATATTCGGAATCAAGAAAGAAGATACTTGACCATGTGCCTGCCGGTGGTTCTTGGGTAGACTTGCCAGTCAAACTACAAAAAGAATATCTCGGTAAGAGCTACTATTCCACAGGAGGCAGACGAGGCATGGCAAGAAGAATATCATTAGACGAACCATGTCTTACTTTGACCTGTTCACCAGCTCAAAAAATGACCGATAGAATCCATCCAAAAGAAACTAGGCCATTTACCGTAAGAGAGTATGCAAGGATACAGACGTTTCCAGATTCATGGAAGTTTGAGGGAGGCATGACTTCACAATACAAGCAGATAGGAAACGCAGTACCGGTAAGACTGGCTACTGCATTAGGCAAGTCACTATACAACTCATTGAGACGACCTGAACTGGTTGTAAGTGTAAGACAGACAAAACTAGCGTGTTAAAACGCCTTTCTAAACCATAATTTTAGATTCTCAATGTCCTTCATTGTGTGAGAAATCTGTACGCCAGTTGCGAGATTTTGCAAAAGTAGAGGTTGGGATTACCACTGGCTATAACCAGTTTTTCTCAGTCACAAAATCACTAGTAAATGAATTTGAGATGCAAAAATGAGTCAAAAACTATTACCTGTGATAAAATGGAGTGGGAGTAAACGTTCACAAGCTTCAAAAATTGTAAGTTTATTTCCTGATTTTGAAAAATATTATGAGCCTTTTCTTGGAGGAGGTTCTGTACTAATTCAGTCAAATGCAAAAACTGCAATTTGTGGAGATGTTTGTAAGCCTCTAATTGATTTTTGGGATTTGATTAAAAACAATCCTTCCAAATTAGTGGAAGAGTATGAATCACGATGGACAAAACTTCAAGATGAAGGATATATGACATATTATCACATCAGAGATGAATTCAATCAAAATCAGAACCCATATGATTTACTCTTTTTATCTAGAACCTGTGTCAATGGTTTGATTCGTTTTAACAGTAAGGGAGAATTCAACAATTCTTTCCACCACACTAGAAAAGGAATCAATCCACAAACATTAGCTAAAATCATTTTTCAATGGTCAGATTTAATTCAGAGTCACATCTTTATCCACGGTCATTACACTAAAACTACAAAGAAAATCACGCCTAAAGATTTCGTATATCTAGACCCTCCTTACTTCAATACAGTTGGCATGTATTATGGAAAAATCATACATGATGATCTTATTGCTTATCTAGAGGAATTAAATTCAAAAAATATCAAATTTGCATTGTCTTTTGATGGTCAAAGAGCTTCAAAAAAATACTCAGGAAATTTACCTAAAAAATTGTTTAAGCGTCATCTGCTTTTAGAGTCAGGTAACTCTTCATTCAAAAAAGTTATGTATAAACAAGTTGAAAGTGTAAAGGAATCCATCTATCTTAATTTTTAGTTAATGCTGATTTCAGATGCGAGTAAAATTATGACGTGAAAATACCGTTGAAGGTAAAGGATAAGATGAAGATTACACTAGAAAATCCATAATCTAAGCCCTGCTAACTTGACAGAACCCAGAATTTCCAGTAAAGGTCTCATCAGATGGTAGACATAGTATGATTTGTAGAATCCCAAAACCAGTTCTTGATTTTTTGAACAATCCCAGACACATACGATTTATGATAAAAGGAAAGCATATCATCATTCAGGAGGGAAGTAACAACGTCTAAAACTTTTATAAAAAAATTAGGTCTTGAAAAACAAACTCCTTTCTATACTACATCTAGAGGAGTATTGTATAATGATGATTCCGTGTCAGTGAACTACCACCCAACAAGTTGGGTGGCCTCTTCTTGTTTCATTGAATGCTTTGCACTCTCCACAAGCGTAACTTCCCCCAGCTCCTGAGGTAGTTTGTTTAATCCTTTGTTTAGGATATTGATTGATGCGTTTTGATCTCTATCCAAGATCAAGTTACACTTGTCGCATCTGTGAATTCTGATTGCCAAACTTTTTGGTACTGCACTGCCACATCTTGAACAGTCGACAGTTGTGTTTTTGGGATCAACTCTGACTAGCATCTTGCATTTGTATTCCAGTTTTTGTATGAAAGCGCCCCAGCTTGCATCCATGATTGGCTGTGCCAGCCTGTGATTTTTTACCATGTTGGTCAGCTGCAGTTTTTCAACAAACACAACATCATTGTTTTTGGCATACTGCGCTGACAGCTTGTGCTGAAAGTCATTTCTCCTGTTTGCAATCTTTTCATGTATTTTCTGCATTTTGAGAATTGATTTTAGCCTGTTGTTTGAGCCCCTCTTTCTTCTTGATACCTTTCTCTGGATTCTTCTCAGTGGCTTTAGCATCTTTTGCAGGTTCTTTGGGTTGGGTGTCTGCGAACCGCTGCTATCGTATGCAAATGATTTTATCCCAACGTCAATGCCTGCCGCTTTAGAAAATGAGATCTTTGGAATGCTGGTTGCTGATTCTTGCATGTCTACAGTCAAGCACGCAAACCATTTGCCTGACTTTGATTTTGTCACTATTGCCTGCTTGATGTCTGAATCCTCTGGAATCAGACGGTGTTGCCTGATTTCTATACATCCAATCTTTGAGAGATACAACAGATCAGTGTTGCTGTGTCGTTTGATCTTGAATCCAGTCTGGTTATAGGTAAATGTCCTAAAGTCATGATACCTGCAAAATCGCAAACTTCCTGTCCTGTATCCTTTTTTGGATTTTTCAATCAGTGCCTTTTGAGCTCCGTCTATCTGTGATGATACTGACTGGAGCATTTTAGAATGGTACTGATACAGCCATGATTCCTGTTGTTTTAGCTCAGTCAGAAAATAGTTGCAGTCATTTCGTGACACAAATCCGTTTCTGCCAAAATCTACAAGTCTGTTGTATACCCACCTGCATACTGCCAGGTTGTTTTGCAATTTCTTTTCCTGAGCGTCATTTGGGTACAGTCTGAATCTGTAGTTTCTTGTTATCATGAAGTTACCCAGCTTTGATATTGTGATGCAATGTTAAATTGTTTGTCATGAGAACCGCTGCAAGCTCGGCTGCATGCAATATCAACTATCATTTGGTATGATATCCAAAATATCGCAAGAAGATTCCAGGTGGCAGAACAATTGAGACATATTCGTGAACAGGAAAAGTAGGCGATTCATCCACCGTACAAGTACGGTGGTCTTCTCGCCGTGTGATGATAACAATAACACTAAACGGTTCTGATAGACTTCGGTGATCCGATCACTAAAATTTACCAGAACCTGGTTTTGGTTCTGGCTTTTTTTAATCGCTCAATTTCTTCCTGTAATGTTGTGAAACTTTCTCCTTGTAAATCTTTCAGTATTGCTTCTGTATCATTGAATGCTCTAATTGGTTTTGTAACTATGGTTCGAAGTTTTTTGTACTCTTGATATTCTTGTAATGCTTTTTGTTGTTTTTTATCAAGCACGTCTGTTCTTTTCATGTTCATCATTGCTGTATAAATTTAATCGTGAACTACCACCGTACAAGTACTGTGGCCTTCTCGCCGTGTGATTATAAAGGGAAAAGATAAGTGGTTGACATTGATACAAAATTCGACATATTATGGTTGATTTAGACACTCAAATGAAAATAGATACTTTGCTAGATTATGCTTATGATAAAACCATTGAAAGAATAAACGCAATAGAAGATGCACAACATAACATCTATCAAACATTGCTCATGACAAAAGGAGATCACAAGTCATTTCTTTGTGCATACATTAATTATTATTGTGGTTGTTTAGAAGGCATATTTTTCACTAGATTCCTAGAAGAAGTTGATAGAATGCCTTCACCATCAGAAAATGTGTTCATAAAAGAATCTATGGAACCCAAGCTTGAGGATTTAAAAAAAATTGTTCTAGATATAGCAACCAAAAAATTTGATGAACATGAATCCAATGTATGAATTTTGTAATGAGTATCTGGTCTCAAACGGTTCTGTGTAATCTGCGAGGGTCTATTTTCAAATCTTTTACCTGTTCACATTCGAGTGCTGATATGAACAAAAACAGGAAAAAGCAGAAATTAAATACCAAAAAAACCATTTACTAGCATGAGGCCCATTTATGCAGAAATTCCAGTATTGTTTATTGAAGATTGTGAAAAAATAACTGGTATTCCTTGTAAGTCAACAGATTTTAAATCATGTGATGCATGTGATGAAATAGCCTATAATTGTGGAGATGAAGCAATACAAACCATGGATGAGAAAGGTTATGATGTTTATGATTTATCGGGCCCATACATTTCAGATGAAGCAGAAAATAGAGGCAAATGGACAGTATGGACTAAATGTTTTAAAAAAAAGTAACTAGCCTCCGCAAGTAAACACAAAGAATTTCGGTATTTCAAACCACGTAGATTGCACAGAGCCAAACAAAATTAGATAGCGTTCTTGAAAAAATTAAAAAATCACATGTAAGAAGTTAATTTACCAAGTAAATGATTTTCCATTGGAATGACATTTTTTACCCAAATTCTAGCTCCGTTGGGGTGAAAATATTTTTTTGGCTCATCAAATGTTTCACAAACATCTATTTCCCATGCGTAACATGAGAAACCATCATCAATATCTTCAACAGATGACTGATGTAAATTATAATTTTCTTTTAGTTCTTTAAATCCTAGTGGACCTTTAGTATTTTTTATCTTGATCTTCCCTAACATGTTTCCCTCACTTAAAAGATAAACTTCTGAATTGATTTTTTCTGTTGGAGGTTTTCGAGTTCTTAACTCCCATGTTTTCTTTTTCCCAATAATCAAATTTGCATATGGTTGACTAACAATTAACCCATCCATTATTTTACACTCTTAAACTCTGAAATTCTTCTTTATAACCTTCTTTGTCAGAATCCGTAATAATTATGAGAAAAAAAGAGTCAAAGAATTTCATCCTAGGCTGGTTAATAAGGTAATATACTTTGGAAAACAGAAAGGTTTGGGATATGACGTGTCATCAATAGTTGCAAAGGATCCAAATGCAGAACCATACAAATATCATGTGGAATTTCAATTCGATCCCAAAGAAGATGAGAGTAAATGGCTGAGAATTTAAAGGCAGTATCATTATTGTTCAAGCTGGGTAAAAACAAGGTGTCTATTGAGGCGGGTAGTAAATGAGAAAATGGTAGGATAGTATGTCAAATAAAAAAAGTTTAGAGAAAGCATTTTCAGCTAAAAAGGATGAATTTTACACACAGCTTTCAGATATTGAAAATGAACTAAAACACTATCAAAAATATTTTCGTGGTAAAACTGTTCTTTGTAACTGTGATGATCCCCGAATTAGTAATTTCTTTCATTACTTTTCATATAACTTTGAAAAACTGAAACTAAAGAAACTCATTACCACTTGTTACGAAAGCCAAGACATGAATTATTTTAGTAAAAAGGATTCTGAACAAGCTATTTACCTTGAATATACAGGGGACAAAAACGATAACAAAATCCCAGATCCTGATGAAATTGGCATATTTCATCTTGAACAAGATGGAGATTTTAGAAGTGATGAATGTATAGAAATGCTAAAACAGTGTGATGTTGTTGTTACTAATCCGCCATTCTCCTTATTTCGAGAGTATATTGCACAATTAATGAAATACAAAAAAAAGTTCATCATAATCGGTCACCAAAACGCTATCTCTTATGTTGAAACATTCAAACTGATAAAGGAAAACAAAATTTGGTTCGGTCATGGCTTCAAGGGAGGGGCTGGACACTTTTTAACCAATTACAAAGATGAAGCGGTTGCTGGTAACCATAAAGAAGGAATGGTTAGAGTATCGGGTGTAAATTGGTTCACGAACCTTGATATTGTAAAACGTCATGAAAATTTAATTTGTTATATGAAATACGATAAAGCGGAATATCCAAAATATGATAATTATGATGCCATAAACATCAACAAAACAAAGGAAATTCCTATGGATTATAAGGGATTAATGGGTGTGCCAATAACCTTTTTGGATAAATACAATCCTGAACAGTTTAAGATAATAGATGCGATTGGAAGATACAGTCTTTTAGACGGTGCCACAAAAAAAACAAAAGGCAAGTATTTGACAGAAATAAACAAAAAACGTGTATATGCACGGGTTATAATTAAACGTAAATGAAAATAGAACTCAAAAAAATTACTGTCCGAGAGTTATCCGAAGGTTATGTGGATAATGCAGAGGATGGTGTTTTGGGATATGGTGGCAAGTTGGATATTCGCCCACCTTATCAGCGTGAATTTATTTACAAGGAAAAACAAAGGGACGCAGTAATAGACACGATAAACAACAATTTTCCGCTTAATGTCATGTATTGGGCTGTGCGTGATGATGGAAATTTTGAGATTATTGATGGACAGCAAAGGACTATTTCTATTTGTCAATACGTTACAGGTGATTTCTCATTTGATTCAAAGTATTTTCACAACTTACAAGATGATGAACAAAACAAAATTCTTGATTATGAGTTGATGGTTTATCTGTGCAGTGGAACGGACAGTGAAAGGCTAAAGTGGTTTGAGACAATCAATATTGCAGGTGAAAAACTAACCCAACAAGAACTTAGAAACGCTGTATATTCTGGTTCATGGGTTTCTGATACCAAACGCTATTTTAGTAAAACTGGATGTGCTGCTTATGGCATTGCCAGTGATTATGTAAGTGGTTCTACCATCCGTCAGGAATATCTTGAAACGGCAATAAGGTGGATTTCAAAAGATAGCATAAATGAATATATGTCCATACACCAACACGACCAAAATGCAAATATCTTGTGGAATTATTTTCAAAGTGTAATTAATTGGGTTGAGACTACTTTCAAGGTCAAAAGAAAATATATGAAAAGCGTGAATTGGGGTTATTTGTATAATGAATACAAAGACGTTCAATTAGACACAGATAAGATTGAAAAAGAAACAGAAAAAATGTTATTGGATGATGATGTTACTAAAAAAAGTGGAATTTATCCATACATTCTGACACGAGATGAAAAACATCTTTCAATCCGTGCATTTACAGAAAATATGAAACACAAAGTCTATGAAATACAAGAAGGTAAATGCGTAATCTGTAAAGAACAGTTTGAATTATCAGAAATGGAAGCAGATCATATAACCCCGTGGCACGAGGGGGGTAAAACAATAGAAGAAAACTGTCAGTTACTTTGTAAGAATGACAATCGTAGAAAGTCAGGAAAATAACCCCTCGACAATTAACACGAAGAAGATCCGTATTTCAGGTCTCGATAACCCGACAGAACCAATAATAGGGTTCTGTTACCTCTTAGGTTGTTATTATCGCTGTTACCTATCGGTTGATAAAAACTATCATTTGGTTAAAATATTTGCTAAATTTGACCTTTTATAAAAAATGAAGATGGGCATTATCCATCCATAGTTTTGATGTCTTTTATTATCTGTCCAAATTCAGCATACAATCTTTCAAAATGTTTTAATTTTTCCTTATTTTTTGCAATTTCCCTCATTTCCCCTCTTGGAAAATTTTGCAACAATTCTTGAAATTCACTAACTTTACCTTCTACTTCATCAGCAATTTTTGCCGAAATAGTTCTTTTGGATTCTTGTTGTTGTAAAATTTCAACTGCTTCATCTATAGTTTTTCCTTCTTCCAGAGATCCATATGCATCCTTGCCATCTTGAATAATCTTTTCCAATTTTCTAACTTTTATTGCCATTGGAAATTGATTGTTGTAGATCCATTTCATAAATAATTCCAAATTACTTGGATCATTTGCCCATTCTCTTAGATATTTTTTCTTCCATAATTCTTCAAAGTGAGAATATCTTCTTAACCATAAATTATCATCAGGGTATCTTTCTCTATATTTCAGAGTAGTATCATATGCATTTTTCATCTGTGTCACTTTTGTTTTACTTATGCTTATTGCATTAGCTACATCATCATATGGGTAGCCATGTTTTGAAATTAGATCGTAAACATGAGCACTTTGATTTAATGCAGCCCACTCTTTTTTTCCACTTACATGTATGCGTGCAAGAAAAATCGCAAGGTGTTTATCACCTATATCTTTTGGAAAAATAATGCATTGGACAGGATCAATCTTGGAAATTGGTATTTCTTTTTCTTTACCCGATTTAATATCTTCAAGAAGTTTTCTCAAACAAACTATCCGCCTGTTTCCTTCAATTACGTAATAAATACCACGATCTGTTTCTTGAACAAATGGTTTTTCAGATAAACCACCTGAAAATCTAATTTCTCGTAAAAGTTTCTTTGTATCGGATTCATCCCAAATCCACTGCTCAATTTCTTTGTCATTTAGGGATGTGTCGAGATGTTTGAACCTAACATTTTTTGGATCTAAAATTAGGTCTGATATTTGCAGATATTTCAAATCACCAATAATGGTATTATCCTTTGTAATTGGTACTTGAATTTTTGTATCTACTTGGCTTCGCTCTGTTTCTATGGTCATTACATAATAACCAATACTAGTATTAATAAATATTTTGATACTATATGATACTTAGTAATACTATAATTGAATGACATATGTTTACACTCCACGATTATAAATTAGAACACTTAATTCCCATTATTGGTTTTTCATTTCATACTTGCGTTTTGAATTATTGTCTTACATTTGTTGTCTCCATGTATAATAATCCCTGATCTATCTGCTGGTGTATTGCCACCTAAACTCATACACTGGTAAATCTTAGGGACATTTGCTATTTTTTAGGAACAAAAAATGTGAAAACACCCGAATTTATCAGTGTAGGATTTAATCAAACAAGCTGGAACCAAGCCAAACTTTGTAAATAATTTGGGAAAGAGAATCAAGAAAGTATCAATAGTCAATGAGGATGATTCTGTTAAAGTTACTCCTAAGAAATGGATTGACAAATTCATTTGGAGAGAGATAAATGACATTTTGAGGCTTTATGGGTTTAGCTGGTTATCTAGTGGCAAGGATAGTTGCTAGCTTAAGATAATCTCATAAATTTTTTTATATTTTGAATTTAATTTATAATATGACAAAAAAGGAACTGCTTACACTGCGTGATCTCAAAGATGCAGTTGACAGCAAGCAAGGATTCATCGTTATACATATGCCCAAAAAACCTACCGAAAAAAGAACCAAGATCCATAAGTCTTCATGCAGTAATATTAAGAAACTGTTTATTGGAAGATATGGCGTAGACCTAGATAGAAAACTAGGTGGTAATAAGCAAAAATATTATCATTATGATTCCTTTGATGAAATAATGAGTGATCATCCAAAAGCCAAACCATGTAGCAAATGCAAACCTGTAGCCCTCTAACGTAACACCTCAGCCCTCGAATGTAACAGTCGTTTGAAAATGGTGAAAACCCCCTAAGATTCAACAGTGTAAACAATAGCAAGATTTTTTTCAGAAAATAATTTTACAGATTTTTATTCCAATATTTTTCAACATTATTTCTTTTCAGAGTGTTCAAGTACATTTGTCATGGCTCTATTCATAATTTCCATGACTAAATACTGAGAATATTCTTTAGATTTTTTACCCTTTGACTTGGTAGTTTTTGGAGTCAGACCTTTGATAATCTTTTCAATTTTGGTTGATGTGTTATCAATGATCTTGGAATATTTCGAATCAAAATCTTCGGGAGCCTGGAAATCCAGTAGTTTGGTTGAAGTGCCATAATATTTTTTTATGGCACCTCCTGATTCCTCAATTTTTACAATTTCTATTAATCCAGAGTCTTTGAGAATTCCTAGATGGTGACGTACAGTCGTTAATGCTTTCTTGAATCCTGTCCTTTTTAGAGAACTTGTAATCTGATCTGCAGAAAGTGCTTGATGGTATAACATTTCCACAATTTTGGCTCGTGCAGGGTCTTCAATTGCACGCGCATGTTCCATGCTTGTCGTAACGATGCGATTTACTTTGATTTGCTTTTCTAATAATGTAGACATATTAAGATGCACTTTCTGCCTGATCTAAAAGATCCCTGTATCATATTTTTTTGTCTAATCGCATTAATTTTTTTTTGTTTCAATAAAATTCATACCACTATTACCACATACCAGAAGATAGGCTGTCTGAATTTGCGATTCACAGAAAATGCTATTGCGTCTCATAAGCGTGACAAAATTTAATAGCAAAAATGACATGATGCCAGTAATGTCTGGGCGGCCGTCGTCACAACCTGCTTTTTCAACTCATGTGCAAAATGTTTTGAAGACTCTCAGACCAGATGAAAAAAAGACTGAAATTGAACTGAACAAGATTGTTGCCAAAGCAAAAGAACGGGGAGATCTTTATTTATCTGCCACTGTGCTTGCGCCTTCTGTACTGTTGGTAACTGCCACATTATATGATTTTAATGTGTGGATACTTTCAATAATTTTATTTTCACTTGCCGCAGTAATTAAATTTGAAGATGTAACAAATTATTTGATTCCAGGTTCCGCCAACTTAACGTCAGATCCACCAGATGCAAAAATACACGATCTTGAAAATAAATGCGAAGAACAAAAATGGGAAATTGAAGAATTAAAACATAAAAATAAAAAATTAGTGAACGAGAGTAAAGAAAAAAGTATCAAAATTATAAAACTTGAAAAAGGCTCACAAAACACCAATGCAAGATTAGACAAATCAGAAATAGAAAACAAAGAAAAATTTGAAGCCATCAGCGGCAAGATACATTCAAAGAATAATACTGAAAATACCGAAATGATTGATAAATCAAATAAAGATGAGATTATAGATTGAATTTCAACATATTTCGATGTCGTATTTGTGGCAGACGTGGAATGGCAGAAGAGCAAGATCTGCATGAATGCAGGCCGCTTAAAAAATACAAAATCACAGGTAATATTTTACAAGTTTTTGACGGTAAGGCGTGGTACCCATTAAAACTAGAGGAGGCATATCCGACGTTTTTTGACATGGAGAAAAACCGACGTAGACTTGACAGGACCTGATTCCGGCGTATTCATGTTCTGAGAGTTCTGGCGAAATGTATTATTCTCACTGCTACCCGGACCCGGAATACCTCATTCTTCGCGCAAACAGGCTCGAATTGATGGACATCAAAAGAACATAGTTGAAAATTTGAGCCAATACAGATCTTCATCTTGGATGACAGCCAGTGTTAATACAAATAAGCGTGGCAAAATTTAATGGCAAAACGGCATACAGGATCAATGAGCATGCAGCAGAGGGGCAACAGGTGGTTTCTGCTTCCGATATTTCTGGGAATGATAGGCGGAATCATCGCATACTTTGCTCTGCGCAACGATGATCCTTGCAAGGCAAGAAACTGCATCTATCTCAGTCTTGTCCTGCTGGTTGCCTGGATGCCCCTGGTTGCTCTGGAGTGGGCTCTTACGGATCCGGCAATGTTTGAGCCCTGACTTGTTTGGTTGAGCTGATCAAAAAATTAACAAATTAAGCTGATCAAAAAATTAACAAATTAAGCTGATCAAAAAATTAACAAATTAAGTTAATCAAAAAATTATTTCAACAAAAATAAATTGATCAAACCAGCTTGAATTTAACTTGGATTGAATTTAACTTGGATTGAATTTGATCTTTCGGGGGGGGGGGCATGAAACATTTTAAATTTAATTGATGATTTTAAATTTAATTGATGATTTTAAATTTAATTGATGATTTTGAGCTGATGATTTTGAGCTGATGATTCTGAGCTGATGATTCTGAGCTGATGATTCTGAGCTGATGATTCTGAGCTGATGATTCTGAGCTGATGATTCTGAGCTGGGTTTGCAGTAGATACAGAAAAAAAATTAGTTTAAAAAAAATTTAAATTTTAAATTGATTAATCTGTAGATACAGAAAAATTTAATTTAAAAAATAAGATAGATGAAATGTAAGTAAAATGGGTAGATACAGAAAATTGAAGAAATTGAAAGAAAAATTGATAAGATGCGGACTTAGACAAATTCCTTTCGTATTTTTTCAATCTCAAAAAAGGTGTTTTTTTCAAATACGTGTTTCAAAAAGGGGTTCTGAAAATGATAATTTGGGATTAGGATTATAGTGATATCACAATCCCTCTTTTCTGTTCTGTCATTTGCATGTCGTCTCCTTTCTTGAGATTCATTGCATCTGCCAGCTTGCGTGGTATCACAAACTTGGTAGAGATGTAGGACTCTTTTGGTGTCCTTTTAGTGACAAACTGCGTTATCGTAACTGGCATGTCATCGGCATATATTCTCTCAGGTACGAGGCGTATCTTTCTGGCTGAAACACATGATATGTACATTCTCTGGCTGTTTTGGAGTCTCAGGGACTCTGCAATGTGATACGGTATCAGTATGTGCATTCTTTCATAATCGCGCCCTGCCCTCTGCTTTGCTACCTGTATCTTCACAAAGACAAATGGAACTAGGGTATTTAATCCCCCCAGCTTCACTGACTCCTATCTGTGCCGATTTTTGCGGATTTTTGTGTTTGTGTTATGCAAGCAGGAAGGTACGACGTTGTGTGCAGATACTCCAGACGGCAGTCGCAGAAGATGGTGAGATGATGGAAGACTATTGTATCTATTGGCAGTCCAAATGTGAAGGATCCATGTTCAGGTATTGCCTGACATTTGACAGTCTCTGCTACGAGGCACGCTATGAATCCTGCTCCGAATTTCAAGAGATGTGCATGCTTGCAAGGCTGCTGCTCTGACATTTAATGATGTGTGTAATGCTGTTTTTCCCCGACCGCTCCAAAAAAAGAGAACGGTTTCGACGATACCCGCGTGGGATAAAGTCAACCCAATCATGAATAATTGAGCATCTACAACAGCTAACTCCTCAGACGAGGATCATTTTAGCTGATTGTAGAATCATCAGGGGGATTCCCTGTATGGTGTTTTACTGTGATTTTCCTTTCACATTGCACCTAGTGCGTCTTGCGTCTGGCTGTTTGCCAGTCTGCATGCCTTCTTGCCTGGACCTTCTAATGCCCTGTAGAACTCTTTCAACAGTTCATACTCGCTGTTCTTTGTGAGTTCCTCCAGTATCATTACCATTGTCCTTGACTGCAATTTCTTTTTGCAATCCTTGCATTTTGGAATTATTTTGTCTAACTTTTCCTGTGTGCCTTTTTTGACAAATCCATGTGCCTTTTTTGCAGGTTGTCCGGACTCACAGTAGAGCCTCCGAATCAAACGCTGCTTTGAGTCGTTTTCTGCAAGATGGTCAAATATCTTGCATAGCAGGTTTGTTCCTAATGCCATTTTTCTTCTTCTCTTTCAGTTGGTTTCAATTTTCATTCCTCCTTTTTCCATCAACTTTCTTTTCTTTTGTCTGTAGTACTCTTTTCTCTTCTCTTTCACGTCAGGCCTCCTGTTTGGATCTCTTTTCCGTTCTTTTTATCGCATTGCATCGGCATGACCCTCCGCTGAATCGGATAGCATCATTTTGACTGCCTGCACATGTGAGCAGTCGCTCCTATACCTGAATCCCTTACACTCGCATTCTAGGTCGCAAATCACATATGACTTGTTTGGGACAGAGGACTTTACCTGATACATTCCTTCATCGATTTTTTCAATCGAGTTTGTCTTGATCAGCTGTTTTGCTTTTTTCTCTGTATAAAGAGACATTTTTTGCTACTCCTCATCCTCGTTTGCAGTCATTTGCTCTACGCCGTCTGCAAAGGTTACGATTGTTTTTTCTGTTTTGGCATTAGTAGTTTTCTTTCCAGAATACTTTCCGTGTGTCTTCTGCAACATCTCTATGAGTTCTGGGATTTGCTCCAGTTGTATTGATGGTCCCCTATTCCACACTGTTTGACTGTTCTCCGAGTTGATGAATGTGCTTGGTAGGCCAAACTGCACTTTGTCTTGAGGGACCTTGTTGCCTTTTTGTATTTGAAGTAATAGTTTTGCATTATTTGGAAGATGATTTATTTTCATCTGTGCAATGGTCTCAAAGTCTTCTGTGTTTGACATCAGTTTGCAACCTCATCTAGTCTTTGCTGTGCCTGTTCTATTTGATCATCAGATGCCATTATGAGACAGCCTCCAATCTTTTGAGACCTGAGACATGATGTATGCCATGCTTCTCCATTAGACGGCTCCGTTTCATGGATTCTTTGATCTCTTTTATCTGACGTTTTGCAGATACTGCGTTATTCTCTATTACCTTGCGGCAATATTTCATTACTTGTCTGAAATCTTGTCCGTGTTGTGTAAGGTCTGGCTGCCTGGATATTTCACATGCCAATGCATATGGTATGTGGTCTTCTGCAATGATGTATGCCATGCCAATATCCTGTGAGTAGTTCATTCCGCCGCCACAAAGAGCTAAATAGTATTCCTCACTCTCAATGTTTTTGACTGCTGTTAGACATGTCTTTTTGTGGATTTGAAATATTTGCTCATCAGTTGGACAATCATATAGTGGGTATGCATAAAGCATCATTGGGTAGTAACTATCTTCACTGATGCCATCCTGATTGTTGTCTGACCATTCTCCATGTTTTTCATACTCTGTATCCCTGCCTACAAATTCCCAGGATTCATAATTCCAATCATTGACTGAAATTGAATATTCTGTAGTCATTATTCTTCAACTCCTACTGTACCTTTTGTATAAAAGGCAATTTTTTGTAATTTGTTTAGAGTGCTTTTACCTGCACTTGTGTTGTTTTGTTGAGCCATTGGCATCAACCTCCTATTATTCCAGTGTAACGTCTCTGGCAGTACGATTCCTATGTGAAATTATTTGTAGAATTATCTCTTTGAAATATTTCCGGAAAATAATTCCAGGAATTGAAAATCTGTTATGATTTTCTAATCAATCACACACCCATCCGCTGAGTCGGTCATCAATTGATGAAAATAATGGGTTTGGAGTGATATGCTCAGTCAAGAAAAAATTCAAGAGTCAAGAATTTGATTCAGCTCTTGCCTTACTTTTTTGAGTGTCTTTTTGTGTTTTCTGGTTCGTATGGAATCCTGGGCATATCCAAGACTCTTTCGTGCATCAGATATTATCCTAGCTGGGTGTTTTTTTGATGATTCCATACCTGTTGTCTATGGTCTGCCTTGTTTTTGGTTTGAGAAATTTGAGTAACTTTTGTGATTTTCCAGCCTCAGCAAACAATCTACATAGTTCTGGATTACAGTTGTGTTCTGCAAGAGACTCCCTGTCTGATTTGTTCTGTAACATGTTCTTTGTCTATTTCTGAGATTTCATCAGCATTTATCACACCGTCTAGTTTTTCTCGAACTTCTCGAAGGGCCTCAAATTTTTCTTCTTCGGCGTTCATTTGAGCCTCTCATTTTCTAGCAATTCTTTTTGGTTTGAGTGTTTGATGTTTTCTAGGTTAGATCCACTCAGGTTAGCTCCACTCAGGTTAGCTCCACTCAGATCAACCCTCTGAAGGTTAGATCCACTCAGGTTAGCTCCACTCAGATCAGCCTTCCGAAGGTCAGCTCCACTCAGGTTAGCTTCACTCAGGTAAGCTCCCCCTAGGTAAGCTTCCCTCAGGTTAGCTCCACTCAGATCAGCCTTCCGAAGGTCAGCTCCACTCATGTTAGTTCCACCTAGGTAATCTCCACTCAGATCAGCCTTCCGAAGGTCAGCTTCACTCAGGTTAGCTTCACTCAGGTAAGCTCCCCTTAGGTAAGCTTCCCTCAGGTTAGCTCCACTCAGATCAGCCTTCCGAAGGTCAGCTCCACTCAGGTTAGTTCCACCTAGGTAATCTCCACTCAGATCAGCCTTTCGAAGGTCAGATCCATTCATGTTAGTTCCACATAGGTAAGCTCCACTCAGATCAGCCTTCCGAAGGTTAGCTCCACTCAGATCAGCCCTCTGAAGGTTAGATCCACTTAGGTTAGCTCCACTCAGATCAGCCTTCCGAAGGTCAGCTTCACTCAGGTTAGCTCCACTCAGATCAACCTTCCGAAGGTTAGCTCCACTCAGATCAGCCCTCTGAAGGTTAGATCCACTTAGGTTAGCTCCACTCAGGTTAGCTCTACTCAGGTTAGCTCCCCTCAGGTTAGCTCCACTCAGATCAGCCCTCCGAAGGTTAGCTCCACTCAGGTAAGCTTCCCTCAGGTTAGCTCCACTCAGATCAGCCTTTCGAAGGTCAGCTCCACTCATGTTAGTTCCACCTAGGTAATCTCCACTCAGATCAGCCTTCCGAAGGTCAGCTCCATTCAGGTTAGCTCCACTCAGATCAGCCTTCCGAAGGTTAGCTCCACTTAGGTTAGCTCCACTCAGATCAGCCTTCCAAAGGTCAGCTTCACCTAGGTCAGCATCCTTTAGGTTAGCTCCTGGTTTGATTTCGTATCCGTTCACGTTCATTCCATTGCCTCCCATTTTCTCTCTGCCTCTTCATGAATGTCGTCATAGAGATCCTCTATTGCCTGCTTATATTCCACGACTTTAACGTGGTCATAGTATTCGCCAGGAGGCAAACTTTCATCGTCGCTTTCGTACTCCACTTTGCCATCTTTTCGGAGAAGTACGCCTTCAAGATCATTGATCCAGTCTCGGAAAAGATCTATCTCTTCTGCTAGATACTCATCCATGTCTTTCTCATCCATTATTGTTTTATTTCCTCCTTTTTTAGGATGCCTTTTACATTAAAGGCAATTTTTTGTAATTTTTTTAGAGTGCTTTTACCTGCACTTGTGTTGTTTTGTTGAGCCATTGGCATCAACCTCCTATTATTCCAGTGTAACGTCTCTGGCAGTACGATTCCTATGTGAAATTATTTGTAGAATTATCTCTTTGAAATATTTCCGGAAAATAATTCCAGGAATTGAAAATCTGTTATGATTTTCTAATCAATCACACACCCATCCGCTGAGTCGGTTCATATAGAATGAATAAAATGGGTTTGGAGTGATATGCTCAGTCAAGAAAAAATTCAAGAGTCAAGAATTTGATTCAGCTCTTGCCTTACTTTTTTGAGTGTCTTTTTGTGTTTTCTGGTTCGTATGGAATCCTGGGCATATCCAAGACTCTTTCGTGCATCAGATATTATCCTAGCTGGGTGTTTTTTTGATGATTCCATACCTGTTGTCTATGGTCTGCCTTGTTTTTGGTTTGAGAAATTTGAGTAACTTTTGTGATTTTCCAGCCTCAGCAAACAATCTACATAGTTCTGGATTACAGTTGTGTTCTGCAAGAGACTCCCTGTCTGATTTGTTCTGTAACATGTTCTTTGTCTATCTCTGAGATTTCATCAGCATTTATCACACCGTCTAGTTTTTCTCGAACTTCTCGAAGGGCCTCAAATTCTTCTTCTTCGGCGTTCATTTGAGCCTCTCATTTTCTAGCAATTCTTTTTGGTTTGAGTGTTTGATGTTTTCTAGGTCAGCTCCACTCAGATCAGCCTTCCGAAGGCAAGCTCCACCGGTTCTGGGGTATTTTGATGATCTGATCACTGTTTTGCACCAGAACATTGTAAAACCAATCAGGCATTTAGATCAATCCTCGGATATTTGTGAATGGCTGGTAGTTGCAGTTTTTGCAAATCCACAAGTCAAAGGTATCATCAGTCAGTGTCGGATCTTCTCTTTTGATGGTGTGAAATCCGTATTGATGAGAGCCACACTCAGGGCATCCGTTTTTAGGCCTTATCATTTCAAGTGCTTTGTGAAACGGAATTATTGGTGAGTGTATAAGCTCGGCTCCGTTTTTTTTGATATCTGCGATGTTGATATATCCCCATTCTGCCATTTCGTCATCGTTGAGATTGGCATATCCAAATGCCTCTTTTGTCTCGATGTTCATTTCTGCAATACACCAAACAAAGTTGACAGATGGAATCACCCATATCTGATGGATTAGTTTTTGCTCAAATGGAGTTCCGTCAGTCTCATAGAGTTTTGGGATTCTGGTTTCAGGACTCATTGTGTGATCTCTTTGAATTTCTCAAAGTCTGGAATGTGGTCTTTCATGCCGTTTTCCTCCATGTTATGTCCATAGAATCCATCGCAAGAATCCACGTATTCTTTGTGCTCGTGATTCATGTCACATTTTGATATTTTGGATATTACAAATCCATAAACATCACCTTGCAGATATTGATCAAAGATTTTGATTTCATCTTTCAGAATTTTTTCTGCTTTCTCTATTATTTTCTTTGAGATTCTTTTGGTGTTGAATTCTTTACATAGTTTCTGTTTTGTGACGTAGATGAATCCAACCATTGATGAGTCCCATGGGTCATCGTATGGATATACTCTATCCCCACACGTCATGCTGATGTCACTGTGATCATAGATGTATAAAGGCAAGCATACTGCCAAATCCTTTTGTTCTATACCTTTTGATTCCATGTATTTTTCCCATGAATCATCTATCTTCTCATCTCCAAGATTGTATTGAGAATGAGCATATGCCATGGTTCCAATATTGTCACAGTCTCTTGGTGAGTCTAGGAATTCATCTTGCGTGATTTCAAGCACGGTATCTTTGTATTGTAGTATTTGTTTCATATTTTCCTCCTTAAAGGACTGTACCTTTTGCATTAAAGGCCGTATTTTGTAATTTGTTTAGAGTGCTTTTACCTGCACTTGTGTTGTTTTGTTGAGCCATTGGCATCAACCTCCTATTATTCCAGTGTAACGTCTCTGGCAGTACGATTCCTATGTGAAATTATTTGTAGAATTATCTCTTTGAAATATTTCCGGAAAATAATTCCAGGAATTGAAAATCTGTTATGATTTTCTAATCAATCACACACCCATCCGCTGAGTCGGTTCATATAGAATGAATAAAATGGGTTTGGAGTGATATACTCAGTCAAGAAAAAATTGTTAGTCTTTGCCGTAGACTGACTTGTGATCACCCACAACAACCAACAAAATAATCTGTTGGGGATTAATCACTTTGTAGATTAATCTGTATGAACGATTAATCTCATAGGCAAAATATCCTTTGTATTTTCCTTTTTTTGGAATTCCAACTTTTGTAGGATATTCTGATTTTGCAAGAGTTATGATTGCATTGTCTGTCTTTTTTTGTAGTTCAGAAGATAGTTTCTTGTAGCTATTTTGAAAAAGTTTTGTTCTTTCTATAAACCACAAGACTATTCAGTTTTATGAAGATCTTCAATTAGTTCTTCAGGCGTGTTAAACATCTTAGGCTTGTCTTTACCTGACTCATACTGTTCAATTGCATATTCTTCATCTGGCCAAAGATCCTCATCAGATGCTGCTTGTTTTTGCATATCTTTTGATATAGCCATCTTGCTATTAAGATTGCCCAACATCTAACCTCTGAATCCTTTTGAGTACTTGGTTTCGAATGATGCAGTCTATGGTATTTCCTACGCCCGATGTTTTACCCTGGTTGATTTTGGCATATGCATACTCTGTGGCCTTTTCTGTAATGGATTCTAGAAGAACCTCAAAATATGGTTCATTCTGAAATAATTGTTTTTTTAGGTTTTTTGCTGAGCTTCTTGCAGATTTCTTTTTGCAAGCTCAAACTCCAACTCTTTTTTTTGGATGTTTTTTTGGTGCAATTTTTTGTGGATTGAAGGTTTTAGTTTTTCTAACTCGTGCATCATTACAGATGTCAGATCATCTTTGAAGTGCATCCAGGATGCAGGACATTCAGATTCAAAACAATTCATGAATTTCAATGTATCTTCGGGGTCTATAAAATATTCATTGTAGAACTGTCTCCTGTTATAATGAGCAATGAATCCACAATGCAGATGAAGATGTTGGTATAGCGCATCTGTAAAGTTGCCCTTTTTGAATCCGGACTTTATGAACCTGCACCAGTTTTTGAGAATCTTTTCTTTTTGTTGTTTTGAAAGAAATTTCTCGTCTTTAAAGATTGGATGTTCTATTTCACTCAAGTTTGAAGATCTCCTTTATGATGTTTCTGGCTTCTATCAATCCATAAGCTTGAGATTCGTATGGATTGTTCCACTGTTGAGACTCGGGGGCTGCACCTTCCGAAAGTTTGTCATCGAATCTTTCAGCTGCATCCTGATTTTTGTTAATAAGTTTTTTCAGTTTGCTGAGACATTTTGCAACTTCTTTTGGGGCTTTGCTGAATCTCCAATAGTCTCCATCAAAATCCCATGAACCAAGTTTTGGTTTTGACAGTCCATCATATTTCATTGGAGTAAATTTTTTGTCTTGGACTACGGCATAGATTCCAGTTCTGTTTACAAGATGAAATCCCCTATCCATGTAGAGTTTTCCAGTATATCCTTCAACCTCAGTATAGATTTGTCTAACTAGTGGGGCTTCTTCTAACCATTGGACTGCATCAGAGCGTTCTTCAAAAAGTCTGAACTTGTCACTGAATGTCTTTTCAAACTTATTCCAGGTCATTAATTCTGGATAGGTTCCAGCATCTTCTTTTGAAAGAGTCATAATCCTCTTACCTGCTCAGATACAGTTTTTGCAGTTACGCTGTGTTCCTTTGCGAGTTGGAGTAGGTATTGAATCACGACATTCTTTTGTCGTCCTTTTGGTCTTAGTGTTTCCAATCTTTTGAAATTCTTGTCTGAAACTGTCCAGTATTCCATTAATATCTACACCCTACGAGTAGATACTTTTCGTCTACATTAGTTTGGATGAATTCTTCAAAAGATCCACTCCAAACAGTTTCTAAACTTTTATATCCTTGTCTCACTGTTGTTTTTTGAGATTCTACATTGACTTCAACAAGCCATTCAATATCACCATGTTGGCATGTTCCAATTCCATAGCCTGTGCTTTGATGTCTTTGTTTCTCTGTTTCTGTTTCATCCCATCCTTCATATTTACCGGCGTCCACCATTGTATCGAAGATTATTCTTGTCAAATATTCTTCGTCATCCCATCTCGCTTTATTTTTTAAAGCAGTTTGAATTTCTTGTGGTAAGTCATATCCATCCCAATGCTGATAGAGATAAACACCACTGTTTACCATGTGGACTTGAGATCTAGTTCCCATTATTCTTCAACTCCTACTGTACCTTTTGCATTAAAGGCCGTATTTTGTAATTTGTTTAGAGTGCTTTTACCTGCACTTGTGTTGTTTTGTTGAGCCATTGGCATCAACCTCCTATTATTCCAGTGTAACGTCTCTGGCAGTACGATTCCTATGTGAAATTATTTGTAGAATTATCTCTTTGAAATATTTCCGGAAAATAATTCCAGGAATTGAAAATCTGTTATGATTTTCTAATCAATCACACACCCATCCGCTGAGTCGGTCATCAATTGATGAATAAAATGGGTTTGGATCAGTAGACTCAGTCAAGAAAAATATTCAGCTTTACTTATTTAAGCTGCCGAACTTGTGTCTTGAAAAGCCATCGTTTTAAATGATTCAGAGTTTCGTAATCCTCTTCATGCATCTTTTCCATTGGTCTGTCCAAAATCTTTTTGATGTCGTAGAACTTTGAGAACACATACAGATAGATCTTGTGCCATTGATGAGGAAATGGATTTGAAAAACTCATTGTATGTAGATACACCATTGCCTCATAATCTGTGGCCATTTTATCTGAGACGTCTTTTGTGAATGCAAGTCTGTACAGATTCACCTTTTCAGACATGTCTTTTGTTATGGCATCCTCATATCCTGGTGCCGTAATGATTGGTGCCCGAAAGACATAATCTAAATGTTCAATGAATTTTTTTTTTGCCTTCTTTTCAGAATTATTCGACATCGGCAAAAAGATAACTCAATATGATGCTACCATATCTTGGACATACGATACGAAATGTATCTGACTTGAATTCTTGGGAGTGCTGCTTATGGCATAGTTGTTTTTGAGGTCTGACCAGTTATCTGACATTTGTTCTTCCTCTAGTAACAGAACAACTCTTCTTTCATCAAGAGTCGCACCTGCTTTGAGCTCATTTCGTTGAGTTCTGTTGTGCCTATGTTGAGTTCTTTTGTGACCTGTTCTCTGTTTCTTGGAGATGTGTTTTTCCAGTATTGCACAAATCTTTCATGAAGAATTTCTGCACACTCTTCTATCTTGTACTTCTTGCACGCCTGTTTGTATTCTTCATGTACGTCCTCGTATCTCCCAAAGAATTCTTTGAGAATTTTTTTAAGGCTGTGTGTCTTGTGGTATTTTTTTGCATCCTCAATTGCACTAAAGTGCCTTATCGCTGAGAGGATGTCTATTCCCCATGCGTCTATATGTACGCCATAGCTGTGTGGAAGTTTCAATATTTCATCGTCTCTATCATTGCTGCCTAGTTTTGATTTGCCTGCGACAATAATGGAGTACTTGTTCTTTGGTCTGTCATTTTCTGCAACGTAAAGACGTAGTTCCATGCAGTCGTCTTTGTATGTCTCTATTGTTTCAAGATGTCTGTCTCCGTGATTGGTGATTTCATCCAGTGGTTTGCAGTCAAGCTGTTCTTCTTGCATTTTTAGGAAATAGATTGTTCTGTCAAGTGCTGTCTTGGCCTTTGCAAGCTCGTCTGTCTTCTGGTCTGCCTCTTTTTGTGCATCATCGATTTTGTTTGCAATCTTTTCAGTCTCCCTGTATTTTTGACTTTCAAGATCATTGATTGTATTGTCGTATCTGTCCTTGATTTCTGCAATCTCTTGTTCTTTTTGGTCTCTGAATTTTTCTTGTTCTGTTTGTATTGCTTTTATCTCGACTTGGTTTTTACGACATTCTGAAATCATTGCCTCTGCGCTTGCAGGATCCAGTGGGGTAGATTCACCATCATCTAGTTTGAATCCTCTTCCATATCCCAAGAAGTGATGGCACAGCTGCATTGCCTCATGCCAGTTTTCCATTGTTCCGTCTGATTGGATGAGGATTTGCTCACCAAGATAGTGTTTTGCAATGACTAGACACACCGTTACTGCCAAGTCGTATGGCTTGTATGCAGTCTTTGTACACTGGGAATACTTTCCAACCTCGTTTGCAGGATTCTTGTCTCTGGTCCCATCTTGATGTGTGACTACAGAATATTCTCCTTGTGGTTCTAACTCGTATGCGCTGTCGTCGTATCCGGTCATAGTGGTTTTAAGTTTTTGCTCAAGTGCGAATGTCTCATGAGAGCAGTCTCCTCCACACGCCCTTGTTTGCAATTCAGCTCCTGCAAACCAGTCTGATTTTGTTATCTCTTCTAGTTGTGTATCTGTGTTATTTTTTGATATTCCAGAAGCTTTGCTGCTTGGCCATGTTATGCCGAGACCTCTTTTTGGGTGGCCGCACTTTGCCAGTCCGTTGAATCGGATCTCAGTTGGTGAAATTAGCGGATGGTTCTCACCAAGACCGTCTGCGAGAACCACTCCTAGATGTTTGAGTGGCGTTATCATCTTTTTAAAGTCTGTTGCAACTTTTGCAAATAACCCTGCATCAAACTCTTTTGCGACGTAATAATAGTGGGTGTATCCCATTAGTATCTATCGCCTTTGTAAGCGCCTTTTGCATTAAAGGCCGTATTTTGTGAATTGATTATAGTACTTTCACTTGCACTTGTGTTGTTTTGTTGAGCCATTGGCATCAACCTCCTATTATTCCAGTGTAACGTCTCTGGCAGTACGATTCCTATGTGAAATTATTTGTAGAATTATCTCTTTGAAATATTTCCGGAAAATAATTCCAGGAATTGAAAATCTGTTATGATTTTCTAATCAATCACACACCCATCCGCTGAGTCGGTTCATATAGAATGAAAATAATGGGTTTGCCCCCATCATCATTACGATTCCTATGTGAAATTATTTGTAGAATTATCTCTTTGAAATATTTCCGGAAAATAATTCCAGGAATTGAAAATCTGTTATGATTTTCTAATCAATCACACACCCATCCGCTGAGTCGGTTCATATAGAATGAAAATAATGGGTTTGGAGTGATATGCTCAGTCAAGAAAAAAATGCTTCCGGAAACACTCATTTCAAATCACTTGAAATGATCTTAGAAGTTTGGAGATGTTGTTGCATGACATCAAAATTGTTTTGCATGTCACTCTATTTGCCACTTCCAATCATCTAGATTTTTTTGTATTAAAGTCATGGTTTTCCTCCTAAAACTTCTTGGAGTCTTTTTGTCCTATGTCAAGTGTTGATGCTGGTGTTTTTCCCGGTATGGTCAAGGAACTACCCTCGATATCATTTGTTCTTTTTCACAATTGCATGAATTGTATCTGCTGCCAAGCCAGCTTGTGGCACAAAAGATTACAGTGTTGCATTTTTTACAATATGCCAGGTATTCTCCAGTCTTTTTGATCCTGATGTATCCAACATCTTTTGGTCTTTTTTCTGAGAAATGTATTCCATCATACCACAACACTCCTTCGTATCGTGATACCTGATACACAGCAAATGTGTTCTCAGATATGTATTCTACAAGTCTGTTATCTTCTCTGACTTTGTGGAACTGTGGCAATCTATCTATTTCTTGGGAGTTTTGAATGTTCTCAAAATTGCAGACAAATCTACCAACTTCCTCGTTTGTCAGACTATCAAATGACTCTGTGATGTCTTGTTTTTCTGGAAGTCTTGCTGGAATTAGAATGGTTTTCATCATCATTCCTTACCGTTTGCTTTGAATTGTACTGTACAACGAGTTTCCGTTAGTTTGTCATCTCGCATAAGAATTTTTGACAGAGTTGTTCTCTGATGGTATGCTGTATTACACTATTTGAAGGAACTGCAAATCCATCCATCTTTTTGATGTTTGCAATTTCTGCCAGCATTGACTCTCCAAATGATTCAAGCCACATTACGCCGCTCTCAGATACACGTGTGACTATTCTCGGTTTGTTCTCGGATGCAACAGATGACATTCCAGCTAGTTTGGAAGTTATTCCAGTTGCACGGTATTGTTTTACTCGTCTGGATAGAACTCTATCTGTTTTCACAGCTGCTGCAATGTCTGCTTTTGCAAACTGCGTCTCGAGGAATTCTGCATCCCATGACTCTACTGGTTTGGTATGAAATCTCTCTCTTGAAATAAGGTATTCACCACAGGAGCAATGTGTGATGTTTGCCTGTCTTTTCCAATTCTTGCATTTTTTACAGTATGTGGCTTTTTCTGTTTTTATTGAATCTGCATCTACTGATTCAAATTCCAGGGGCATTGAATTGTGGAATTTCTTTACGGGCATCTTAAAGATGTCTAGTTTGCCGTTTTTCATTACAGCAATTGTTCCCTCTTTGATTCGGAACTGAATCAGTGATTTGTTGGAGCGATCATATTTTACATGACCTCCGCATCCTTGAGCTTCTAATTCTTGCTCAAGGTATTTTTTCACCAAAAGTGATTTTTGTGTTTTGGATTTTTGTGCTTGTATTGTTTCACGTTTCATATTTTTTCACCTTCCTTTTTCCAACAGCTGCCTGCAATAGGTAGTGATGATTCTATCCGTAGGTATGCGACGTCGTCACCAGACACAGCTTACGCTGTACGTTAAAAAAATATCAGATCTGGTGTGCGTGTTTCCTCGTTATCCAATCGGGAATCCACGCTACTGTCTTATCCTTTATCGATAAGAACATATGATTTCTATGCGGACGTGTTGTTCTGAACTGTAGTTGTTGCTTTTGGAAAAATTATTTTCTGTAATTATTCATTACAGTTGTTTCACTCACCAGCCTTCCAAGTTTCAACATGAATGAAATTTCAGTTGAAGTAACACTTGGTTTGTCAAATAGACTAGGCAAGATTTCAATCTGAATTTTTTCCAAGGATAAAATCTTTGGAATAAATTTCAGACTGCGGTCTAATGATCTTTCAATTTTTGAAAGACCCATATCTGACTTTCATTTCTGAAAGCATCTCACATTGTTTGTGGTTTGTTTGAACCTGTGTCAGTAAAAACAGACTTTGTGATCATTGATGTTATTGAAATTTCTCTTTGTGAGATAGATGCCTTTTGCATCTGTAGCCTTTCCCACACCGGCCTGCCTGTCAGTGCACAGTTTTCACTATGCATGTTGCCGGGTTTGGAAGGATTGTCAGGTCACATAAAAAAATATTTAGGTTTTTGAAAAACTCAGTCCTTGTTTTGAAGTATCTTGATTATTGTGTTCTGAGACTCGGCTATTCTTTCCAGAATTTCTTGGTTTTTTTCCAGAATTTTTTGGTTTTTTTCCAGAATTTTTTGGTTTTTTTCCAGAATTTTTTGGTTTTTTTCCAGAAATTCTTGGTTTTTTTCCAGAAATTCTTGGTCTTGCCTTCCAACCTCGCGCACTGCCTCCTTTAGGCTTCCGCCGACATCAAACGTTGTCCAGGACATCAACATACCTACAAAGCCTACAATAATAAAGGCTATGCCCTGGTTCAGTAGACGCTGATCAACAGTTTGGCTTGTAGCAATCAGGAACACCCCGACTATTATCATGGCCACGAATATGATCTGCTGTCTTCTTATCAGACTGGTTCTTATTTTGCTTCTTGTGTTTTTGTCTGTCATATTTTTTAGTGCCCTCGCAAGCACCTCTGCCTTTCCCACACCGGCCTGCCTGTCAGTGCACAGTTTTCACTATGCATGTTGCCGGGTTTGGAAGGATTGTCAGGTCACATAAAAAAATATTTAGGTTTTTGAAAAACTCAGTCCTTGTTTTAAAGTATCTTTGGCTATTCTTTCCTGAATTTCTTGGCTTTGCTTTACACTACTGAGCAGTTCCTCTTTGGTTTGCATTACTATCTCGTGCATTCCTTCCTTTAGGCTTCCGCCGACATCAAACATTGTCCAGGATATCGACATAACTACCCACATACCTACAAAGCCTACAATAATAAAGGCTATGCCCTGGTTCAGTAGACGCTGATCAACAGTTTGGCTTGTAGCAATCAGGAACACCCCGACTATTATCATGGCCACGAATATGATCTGCTGTCTTCTTATCAGACTGGTTCTTATTTTGCTTCTTGTGTTTTTGTCTGTCATATTTTTTAGTGCCCTCGCAAGCACCTCTGCCTTTCCCACACCGGCCTGCCTGTCAGTGCACAGTTTTCACTATGCATGTTGCCGGGTTTGGAAAGTATGTCGGACATCAACATACCTACAAAGCCTACAATAATAAAGGCTATGCCCTGGTTCAGTAGACGCTGATCAACAGTTTGGCTTGTAGCAATCAGGAACACCCCGACTATTATCATGGCCACGAATATGATCTGCTGTCTTCTTATCAGACTGGTTCTTATTTTGCTTCTTGTGTTTTTGTCTGTCATATTTTTTAGTGCCCTCGCAAGCACCTCTGCCTTTCCCACACCGGCCTGCCTGTCAGCCATCATACTTTTGCTGTGTATAATGATACTGCCGGGTTTGGAAGGATTGTCAGGTCACAAAAAAAATAATTGTGTGCTGCTTGCAGATCTATGCTGACTGAAATGCTTTTGCAGCTATGGGGCCAATGTCAAGTTTCAAAAAAAACTTGTCATTGCGCATCTTGTTTGTGCTGTGTTTTTCCATGATGTTCACTTTTTGTTTCTTTTCTCACACCAACCCACCGAGTCGGCCATGCATAGTTTTCACTAATTATGATATTGTTGGTTTGGAAAAGTTTGGCTCGGTCACAAAAAAAAAAATTGGGGTTGTGGTTGGTGGTGTCATATGTAATTAACACCGAGACGCTGCCCAGTCGTCGTCACCAAACTCACTTACACTACAGAATCTTGAAAGGATTTCTGCATGCTCATGCTCTATCAGCATCGAATTGAGTGACTTACCAGCAGGCAAACACCACACTTTTGCAATCATTCTCCCATACGAATCCTTTTGTCCATCGTCTATGTCGTACACTGCTGTAGACCCTACAGGACACGAACTTCTCGTAAATGCCAGAGCCTCCTCATAACCATACTGGTCGCGTTCTGGTGTATTCACAAGTGCCAGTCTTATACGGATGCCATCTATATCGATGGTATCACCGTCAATTATTCTGGTAACCTTTCCGCTGGAAACTGCAGAGTAATCAACTATACCTGCAGATGAGGTTGATTCGCGATATTTTGCGTAGGCCTCAAGTGGGGATGATGACAGATTTGAGTTGTGGATTTTCTCAATCTTTTCTGTTGTGTTCTGAAATGTCTCTATGGACTTTTCACTGATCTTATCTGTCGTGGCATACAGTATGCTGTCTGCATCAAGCAATGATGGAACAACATATGCATATGACAGTGATGCTGCCACAACGACAATCATTCCCAGTGCAGAGCCAACTAGAGCTCTTTTGAGAAATTGTTTGGGAGTCATTATATTACCTCGTTTTGAGATGTTTTATTCTTCATGGAGTGCATTGCACTTTCGCCCTATTCAGGGCTCATCAGCATGATTGGTTTGAGTAGTTGACTTGGTTGAATCAGTCACAGTTTGATGATGAGGGCTCAGATGTTTGATACCGTCAGAAAATGCATTGAAATACAAAACAATGCATTGCTCTCTGGCGATTCTCTTTTTGAAAGGCGGTGTGCTCATCATCGCCCTCATCTTTGGTTAATTGATTCAATTGAATCAGTAAAGGTCAGCAAAAGTTTCAATGTCAGAATCCTCATCAGGATGGTTCATGTGAAAAAACTGTAATTGGAAAATAAAAAAAATAAAAAAGGGTGGTGGGCTAGTCCACGATGCCTTCGTCTGGATGCAACTCCACAAAGCGTTGTGTAGCCAGCCACATGAAAAATCCCAAACCGAGAAATCCGAGAACGGTTAAGGCGACCCCATCTAGAAGTCCGGCTATGTTCAGTATCGCAAATACGATAACTGCCGTCCCTACGGTCATGAGCACTATCATTGTTACCATAGAGCGCGATTGCGCTTTCACCCTAGTCAGGGCTCATCAGTATGGTTTGAGTAATTGATTGGTTAGTTGATTAGTTGATTTAGTTGAGTAATGTTTAGTTGATGTTTTTGATTAGTTGAATAATTGATTCAATTGAATCAGTCGCATAGTGAAAAAATTATTTTGATAGTTGGTGTTGTTTTGATATGGTGTTTTATTTTGAAAAAATTGATGTTTTCTGGTGACCTGTGAGGGGTCACCATCATGGTGAAAAATGTTGATTTTGAAAATTGGTATTAAAAATAAGGTGTTTACTAGTGTCGCATGTTTTTTTGGTTTTTTTGTTCGTAATTTGAGTTGAACAACTACAAATGTCTGAAAGGTATTAGCAAGATAAGGATTTTAGATACAGGAAAAAAGTGACCTGTGAGGGGTCACCACGTCATTTCTGGTGACCTGTGAGGGGTCACCGAAAAAATCACCTGCCAGAGCATGGCATGTTTTGGTTATTAGTTCTGAGTTATTTCTCTGATGATGTGTGGACACGTGATAAACACTGAAAGGAAGAAAAGATACATCATGACCCCCTCATCAATTGATTCTGAGGATAGGAAATACATCAAATACAAGATAAAAAAATCAATCAAAAGCACAGTGGATGATCTGGTAATGATTCTAGAGAACAGTAATGACAAGGAACTGATCAGGTTCATCAACAGAGAGGTTTTGCGAGTGGTGGGAAATACAGTTGATGGTGATAGCTCTGATGATGCTGATGAAAAGTCAGAGACAGAAATCTATGAGGAACAGTTCTGGTCAGGTAAGATCAAATTATGATACGATTCCAGAAATTTGCGCAGGAGAAATATACAAAATCGAGGACGTACCAAGATTCTGCTTTACAGTATCAGGGCAAGAAAGCCCACACCGTTCAGGGTTGGGATGAATCGCCCAGAGACTTCAAGTATCAGAAAAATATTATGATGCCATCGAACAAATCAAAATTCGCCTCATCAGTCGGTGCAGTGACACTGGATGCTGTGAAAAAATACATTGAGAAACAGAAAAAATGATCCTGACATACGATATTAAACACAACAAAGATTTTTCTGCACAACTAATACAAGCCAAAAAGCAGGGAATAGAGGCTGCATATGTCGCACCGGCATACACACAAGCCAGGCTTGTAGCAGATGTGGGTCTCTGGACAACCGAAATGGAAAAAAGTTTCAATGTGTCTGCGGACACGCCGACCATGCAGATGTCAATGCGTCATTTAATATTGGAAAGCCAGTATCGTGTTGTTCTCCAGTGTTGCGAACACAAAACACGAGTCAGCTGTGCAAAGAAAGTGATTTGTGCAAGGGGGGCACTGATACCCCGCAACGCTTTAGCGAGTGGAGTATGTCAGCAGAACCTTTCTTTAGGTGGTGCAAGTCCATGATCACAGTTAGTGCAAACCAATTGTTCCGTAGTTATGATTTTTCCATTCACCGGAACCGACTCAATTAAAAATTCATGCTTTGTATCTTCGTAGCAATACTTGCAGTATCCGTTCATGACGATGACTTCAATATTTGTCATTGCATTAAATTAAGATTTGTCAGGGACTGGTTTTTTCAGCACCTGTCTTGACCTCTTTTGGTTCCTCGACTGCACTGGGTTTGGCCTTTTGTTCTACATCATTTCCCCCTGTACTGCCACTGGCTGCAATCTTTTCAAGTCCTCTTGCATTTGAAAATACAGGATCCTCTGGAACCGTAAGCTCCCTGCCGAGTATCTTTTCAAGTGCCTCCTTCATGTGTGGCATCTGCGAACCACCACCTGCAAGAATTATCTCACCTGTAACATTCATCCTGACAACCTCATCTGCAATGTGCTCTGCAAGCATCCTTACCAACCTCTCAGTCATTTTGATGTCTGTCTGAAACAGTTCCTTGTAGTTAACATAGGAATCACGCCTTGATTTTTTTGCAAGCTGGGATATGACAAACTCTGATGCCTTTGGAATCGAGATTCCGTCTATTCCGCCATAATCAATATGGATTATCTCAGTTGTGCCGTGGCCTATGTTGATGACTGTGCCGAACTTTTTGTCACAGCTTAGCATCGTTCCAAACGCTTGCGGAATTACCACGCACCTTGCAGGCCTTATCTTTGAGTTGACTATCTTTTGAATTTTACTGCGACTTTCGCGTGCATCAAATGTAACTCCAACGGCAATTGACACATCAGAGTACTCTTTTATGCCGACCTTTGCCAGGGCCTCTTTTGCAAGCATTGCAAAGCCGCGATCATTGTATGGGACTCCGTACTTTACAGGCCTAATCAATATGCCGTCGCGACTCCTTCCAATCTCGGATGCATTTTCTCCGACCTCTTCGAGCATTATCTTTTTTTCAGAGCCGGCATTCTCGATTCCCTTCTGATTGGAGTACTTGCATGCGTAAAGCGAAGGGAACATGGCAGTCCTGCCAAGCGCAGAGACCTTTGTAAATCCTGTTCCTACATCAAGCCCTACTGCCTTCATAACCTGCAATTAATAATAGATATTTAAGCCAAAGGGGGTTGGACTACACTGTTGAATCTTAGCGGGTGTGAGAAAAAATCAAGCGACAAAGATACTGTCAATTTAAAAAATCCTCAAAGTTAGATTTGGATGGTTGGATCATGAAGATTGGTTAGGTCAAAAAGCAGAACCGGAACAACAAGCAATCTATCTACAAGTGTTGAAAAATACAAATTAATAGAAATTCAATGATTTACTGTTTTAATTCGGTCTATTGCAATGTCCAGATAATCTGTGTTTATATCGCAACCTACAACCTGTCTATCATTCATAGTTCCAGATACTGCTACACTGCCAGAACCAATGAATGGATCAAATATCAAATCATCAGTATTGCTACAAGATTTTACTATTCTATCTAAAATAGCTAAAGGGAACTGTGCTGGATGATTCACACGTTCTTTTGAAGATCTATTTTTTCCAGATGTTACTTTAGGTATTTCCCAAACATTAGTAGGGTTCTTCCCTAATGGATTGCATTTTAGCTTCCCATTCTTCTTTTGGTTTGGATATTTCACATTAGGATCTCTTACTAAATCTAAATTGAATGTGTATCTGTTTGGATTTTTAACATACCAGAGATATTTTTCATTTCTTGGAGAAAAATATTTTTTTGTAGATACTCCAGCTTTGTAATACCATACTATTTCCTGCATGAAATAAAAAGCAGTCTTATCCCACAATAAATAAGATATTGGCACTGCTTTGCCAATATTTTGTAATTCAAAATATCCAAGATTAAGCCAAAATGCTCCTTCATTACTGGTGATATCAAAAATTTGATTTAACCATTTTTGACACCATTGCAAATAATAATCATGTTTCTGAATCTCTTCATATTCCTTACCAATATTATAAGGTGGAGAAGTTATTGTCAAATCCATTATTGATGAATTAATTTTATCCATAAATTCTACACAATCAATATTATACAATAACACTTTATCCTCAGAATAATATGGCTTGCCAACTTCTTGCTCTACAGTATCTAGTTTTGTCATGTGTCTTTGATTAGCCACCACACTAACCAAATCCAAGATGAATCGAGATTTCAGGAATTTTGAGATCCTCGTAAAACATTCCTGCAAGATGGGACTGGTTAATGTCTGTGAAAAACAGGATCGCCAGAACCGCCACCGCTGCAATACAGTATAGCGTGACAAGTGGCAGTGCAGTTGTTACCTCCATTCCAGAGTCCTTCTTCTTTAGGAAATATCTGCCTCCGTCATCATCATATATGACGTCGTCTTTGACCTTCCCTATCTTTGCCATCATAATCTTTATTGCAAACTTTTCACCCCTGCGCTTGATATGAGACATCATAAAGTTTGCAGCATACGGCCTTTTGTGAAGTGCGTCGGCAATGTTCTTGTACAGTGACTCAGATATTGCAAATGCCAGCCCGAGCAGGTATCCTAACGTTATGATGACTGTTCCAACAGGAATTCCAGACACTGATGGAAGCATCATTGCAATTGTAAATATCATTACAGCATCTGGCAGTCCTATCTTTTTTAGAACCTGTGCCATAAACAGCACCAATCCTCCAAGCATCAGCGACAGAATCATGCCATATGTTACAACCGTTGACCACGACTCAAATCTGCCTGTCAGAATGTCATGCGCAAAAAAACACCCGCCAATCGTCACTGCAACGCACATTGTGTCCTGTGTCACCATTCTCTCTCTCAGGTCCGCTATTGCCATTGGGGCAAGTGCAGCAAGAAGCACTGCTACTCGGAGGTACGTCTCTTCCACAAGATGTGATTTGAAAACCTGATTTAAGGAGAAATTTCCAGTGAAAGCAGAACTTCACTTTTTTCCGTCTAGTATGACACGCATCTCTCTGATCTTTTTCTTTGGAATGTTTCTCTTTGAGATGATTACAGTGTGTCCTTCATCTGTGCCGCCTATCCTGGTATAATGAAGCTGTGGGTGCAAGTCAAATGCAAGATACTTTACAATCTCTTCTGTGAATGCGTATACCGGCTCCCCGTGATCACCTGTCAAAACATTCACATTATTGTCATTTGGCTTTGTCTCACGCATTGTGGCGTTTTTCAGATTGATTATATAACTTCTATTACACTTGCAATGATGCGTGATAACATCCGGTTTCGGAAACACATGCTCTCCCATATCTGACTTGCCTGCACGGGTGATAACCTCGACATCATCGGCACCGCCGTCTGACTTTTCTGTTTCTAGCACATGCTGTTGTATCTCACGCGTGGCCATTGCCTGCTGACTTGACGTTTTAGGCTTGAACTGTCTGAGTATCTGTTTTGTCGCCACTATGTCAGGCGGATGTATGTTTTTTCCAATCTTTGCGTAATTTATGATTGCCCTCAGTGCAGATTCCTGGGATGGTTCCCTTATCTCTGATATCGGCGCAAGGATATGATGCATTGTTGGTATCACGTCGAGTTTCTCTCCAAGTTCTGTCATAAACTCGATGAACTTTCTGCGTGTTTCTTCTGTAAATAACAGCTTGTCAAAGTTTCTGTATTCTTTTGATATGATGCTAAGGTTTGCATTTTTTGACTTCTTCAGTCTGCTTACAATCTCAACCATGCGTATCGGATTTATTGGACACTGCTCGGTATACATGATGTGGTATTCAAGGACATCGTGCATGCTGTCTGCCTTTATGACGTTACACCTTACTGTCCTTGAGGCACATTGCTTGTGTGCCTCCAATGTATCAAGGTTTCCGACGGGATGATATTTGCCGTTGCACTTGGCAACGAACACCCTTTCTACTACCATGTTCTTTTGTATCCGTTTGATTATCTTCTGGACTACAGATTGCACCGTTACGGTGACATCAAATGGCGGCTTTTCAATGCTGGATATCTTTAGGTCGATCTGTTCTTCTTCTATTTGACATGTGATCAATTTTTCAATCCCCATGCCATTGCAATTGCCCTTCTTGCGCGAGTGTTGTAGTTTCCCTCAGTGTATATGTCGTTGTACATCTTCCATGCCATCTTTTCCAGTTCTGTATAGTGAGGCCTATTTTGTAGCCTGTCCTTGATCATTTTTTTGAGGTTCAGCCTAAAGTAATAGTTCTTGTCACCTTTTACTGCGCCGTCTGGGGCACAATCCATGTAATTGTACATTATGCTGATAAGGTTTTGTAATCCCTTTCTGTGGAAATTGGTGACTATTGCCTGCTCTATCTCCTTGTCCGTGATTGGTATTCCATGGATCTTACATGATTGGTATATTGCCCAGTATGCCGTTTCGCCGATCTTTCTTGAAGATTTTTTGGGCGCGGTTTTTTTGAACAGATTCCATGCATAGATTTGTGCAACGTCTGACATGTTTAGCTTGTTGCACGTGTTTGAAAATTTTGATAGCAGCTGCATGCATTTTTTGGTTTTGTCATCATTGGTAGAACCGTGAAAATAATGTCGCAAAAGGTTTGTCTCGTTTGTGTTTGGCAGGTCTTCTTTTGATCCTATCGTCAAGATCTCATACAGGTTTGCCTTTGAGTTTTTTCCAACATGGTTTTGCAGGAACTCAACCTTGTCTGTAATCACACCGCACTTTGAGCAAATGGTGTCATTTTCGACCTTTACTATTTTTTTATGATCGCAGGCTATCAATGGTACGTTCTTCACAAAGAATATTTTCTATGATTGCTATTTTAACAGTAAAACTGACTAATTCTAACGTTGCAATAGAATTAATTTTGACCTGTCAGGTGGCAATCTCACTTTGGTTCTGCAGATTCCGCATCATTTAGCGACCGAATCACCCTGCTTACTGCCTTGTATACGACAAATGCCAACAATGCCATTGAAAATATGAAGATCAGGTATTCTGTGGCATTTTCAAACACCTGTTCAGAGTCCCTTACACGCTCTGCTGGTGACGCGGCATTAACAGTGTGTGATGCCTTTCCACCCCACCCATTTTCAACCTCAATTAACACCTGCTCATGGTCTGTAACACTGCACATCTCATCGCATACCGTGCCGTACTCATGTATCTTGTCGCCTGCCTTTACAGTTACGACATCTCCGAAATGTTTCTGCATTGCAAACTCTATGAGGCTTGTGGTGGCGTTTCCATATACTACCCTGTGTGCATCAATTGTATTCTGATCATTGATGTTGACGATCTCATTGTGCGGATTTTCAAAATCCGGTATGAAATTGAATGCCTTGTTTGCACCTCCAGCCGTCATATCAAACTGCATTTTGGCGTCCATGTCAAGTGCGTCATACATTGGGATTTCCAGAATCTTCAGGTCTCCTAGCGTGACAAATCCCTTTGAGAACTCGAGTCCTGTCTTGTTCTGCCACATCTCAAGCGTTCCGGTACCGGAGCCTTCCAGGCTCATCTGGTATGTGTCATCTACCACTGCTGTTGCAAAATGCTCATCACCTGTATCATGGACTGTCTTGTCATGCAGGTAATCATCAAGCCAGACAGTTATTCTGTCCCTGTCTCCAAACTCATAATTGCTGTTGTCTGTTGAATTTATCGGCACTGCTGATACTGTCATTGGTATCTGGTCAATCTTACCATCTGCTGTATACGCTACCATGTTGTACCATTCTGCAAATGGTGTGTGGGGATACTGGTAGGTGTACTCGAAATTCTCATAGTTTTCATGTCCTGCCCATTCATCGGAGTTGATGGTGTTGTATGTTGTTGTGTTTTCATACCATCTTCTCTCGTTTTCACCTGTAAGTATTGCATCTGCAATTTCTTGGTTTAGTCGCAGTACGCCATATCCTGCAACCTCAAACATTGCGTGATCCCCGCTTGATACCCACGGCGCATGGTCTGTCCCGTTGATATGATCAATTGAATCCCATTTGAGCAGTCCTGGATCATGGTGTATTGGATCAATGTTGTACCCTCTGGATATTGACGTGGTGACAGGGTGAAATGCGTTTATCTTACTGCGTCTTGTCTCGTGCAGTTTGTTCTCATCTCCTTGCCCTATTCCATTTGATCCGAAATAATGCATGACGATTCCCTGTCTGTCGTCATAGGAGTATTTTGCAGCGTCCTCCAGAACTGGATACTCGTAGTGCTCAAACTTTGGATCATAAAGCACTACAAGCTGTTTGGTGCTGTTTGTGTGTCTGTTTATTGCCTTTCCCTCGTTTAGCACCGTCACGTCATATATGATGTCATGAAATCCCGCATCACTTGTCTTGACTGCAGTATATGCGTACATTCCTCCACCGTTAGGCGAACTGTTTGGATATGGCAGATATCCTGTTCCATGCGCATTAGGTATTCCGCCTTCTACGGTGAGGAACTGATCACACAACCTGTCGCATTCATATCCTCCCTCTTCTGCCAGTGGGGCAAACATGCGGTCATACTCAAATGATATTGTTCCTGCCCTCTCATTTTTGTAGATGAATTCCGGATCATGCTCTATTGCGATTGGATCCCACGGGTAATTTGTATAGTCATCGTTTGCAGCAATGTATCCGTCAGGGTCGCGTATGATGTGCTCTTGCAGACCTACCTCGACTATCGGTGCCATTATGTCTGGATGCACATATGCCGTACGTTTTTTCAGATGCGAAGAGCATCCGCCATCATTGCAGTGTCTCTCTATTGCACTGATTGTAAGTGAGACGTATCCACACCTTCTGGTCTCCTCCCAGTCCACATCCCATCCTGATTTTCCGCCTCCGCCTCCGCTTGGAGCTCCAAGACACTGGGTTGCCTGCGGTATGAGAATCTCTGCAATTCCGCTTGACTTGCCTCCGCCTGCAACGTTTACTGCCCCGCTATCACTTGGATAGTCTACTTTTTGGCTATGGCAAAACCTGGAAAAACTCCATTGAAAATGATATGTAAAGGCATCGCCGGGGTACAGAGTGCCATCAGGATTGTTTCTCAGATTGTCATCATCATCTTTGACGTTATACTCGTCCCAGCCCCTTACCCACAGATAGCACGGCCTGTCTGCTGCATCAGCTTCTGGCAGTTGCACAAGGATGACTGCCGCTAAAAAAAGCATGGTTGGAATTGCTAATCCCAAGACTTTACCACCAACAGTTCTTTTGCAGGCGTTATGATGGCAAACCCGCTGTCGTCTGCATCACAGGCAACACCGGCTATTCCAATGACACTGGTCCTGTTCCAAATTATATCAGTTTGATCCTGTCCAAACCCAATGTAGCATACCTTGTTTGGCGGTGGGTTTTTGTTTAAACACCATTCATAAGGTATGATATTAAGATTATTGCTATTGACAAAAACACTTTTGGTCTTGTTGATAGAAATATTGACGTCATCTGAATAGTTATGCAAGATGAATTGCAGGTCGTCTTGAATGTTGCATGCAACATTGCTGACTGCAAGCAGTTCGCTTGCCTTTAGCATTCCAAGATCAAACCTGTCCTCTATGGTGTACTGTGCATCCTGCGCCTGCTCGTTAAAGGTATAGAGCAGTAGAGCTGTCGCGATTGAGAACACGCCTATAATTCCTATTGCAGACACTATCTCTGACACTGCTGCATGTTTCATGGATATGTCACCTGTACTGATTCATATGCTGTGATTTCATTCTGTTCTCCATTGTTTGCAGTGACTTCGATTGTAATGTAATTTCCAATGTTGGCCGGAGCTGTGAAACTTCCAGTGTACTTCATCTCGATTCCCCTGATGGTGTCTTTTACATTTACATCATGATCAGGGGCGGTGTTATTGCATGTGTACTTCTCATGGTCATTGCTTGGCGTGCATGTGACGTCTGGACTCAAATCCCCGCCAATCAGTATCTCACCTGTCCCTGATGTCTGGATTGTAAGATCTAGATATATTCCATTTCCAAGCAGCCAGACATCAGCACCTATAAAATCAATGAAATCATCATCACGTGTATCAAACTGCTGCAACGTGGTACTGAATACTGCAACTCCTGATGCTGCAATTGCAATCAGTATGATTACGCCAAATATTGCAGACAGTGCAGGCTTTTTTCTTGTTTTCTCCGGTGGCGATGTCTTGATGTATCCGCGGAGCATGAGCTTGCCATTGTATATGTCCTTGTCATCATTCTCCCCATAATGCTCATAAAATTCCACCAAATGCTTATCATTTGGCATGCTGGACCGTATGCATAGTACGTAGGAGATGCATGTCTTTTTGTTGTGTGTTATGATGTTGTTTTCCTTTTTTCCAGTCTTTTTGATCTTCTCGGCTAACTTGATTGGGTGCAGCCCTACCATTACGCATATTTTGAGAAAGGTCTGGTACTCTTTGTTCTTATGACTCACAAAAATTAAATGCTGTATAACTAATAAGGCGGGTAGAGGGTGTGGATTTTGCTGTGAACTACCACCGTACAAGTACGGTGGTCTTTTCTTGTTTCATTGAATGCATTGCACTGTCCTATGGAGATACACTATCTAATACTGTTGACACCACATGTTGTGCAAAACCCAGCAAACTTTGGGGATTCTCGAATATGCTGTAGAGTATTTCATACACAGCACTGCTCAGAATCACTCCTGCTCCAAAATAGACTATGAATTTTAACATCTAATATGATATAGGGGATCTGTATTTAAGACATAATTTTTCACGTTTGTTTGGAATTTTCTGTTTTTTCGTAAAATGTCTGTCACAGCTTCCGTCAACTGAACCCCTCTTGCATTGCACCTCCAATGTTCTTGTTCTTAAACGACCATCCTGGATCTTCCACTATCTGGTTGAATTTCCCTGCAGGCAGTGGAGGAATCGGCTTTGATTCTATCTCTTTTTGACGGATTGCTTTTTCAGCCTTATGGGGTGTGATTACCCCTCTGTCTAATTGTGAGATTCGTTCTGGTGCTGATTCCAGTGCCTTTTGCTGCAATTCCTGTTGATCTTCCTCTGACCTTTGTGCAAATTTGCACAGAGGTATCCTGTCTTTCATCTGCACTGTCTTGCATTTTTCCTCCAAGCCTCTGTCTGCCCTTTGCGAGTTTTCTTTGATTCATATATTATATTATACGCCCGTTTAATTTTTATAGATGATAATAAAATATGAAGTATTGACGAGGTGGAAAAAAGGCGAAACAGAGTTCCATGTTGCGTTATCTTTTGATGGAACAAGTAGCAAGAGATGTCGTATTCCAAAACCAATAATCGACATGCTAGGCGATCCAAATACCTTAAAGTTTGTTATTCATGGCAATACAATTACTGTAACCTCAGATTAATTGTGACTATGAATATCTGAAATTGTTGAAATTTGTGAAATTGTTGAAATTTGTGAAATTGTTGAAATTTGTGAAATTGTTGAAATTTGTGAAATTGTTGAAATCTATGAAGGTTGATTTCGAGTATATCCTAGTGGTATTTTTAAACCCTCTAAAAATTCATAATGATTATAATGTTTAACGAAAAAGAAGAAATTGGGATCTACTATACTCAATTGTCTCAAATTACTGTCATAATCAAAAATTGATGGGGTAATGCCATGATTTTTTTGATATGTGCTTATTCTATTGAGAAAAATAGTTAGAGCTCTATCAAATCGTTTATTATCACGATTTGGATGGATTGTTTTTATTGCCGTTCTCAAATCATATATTGATAATCCATTTTTAATTCAGAATTTGTTTCTCGCTCACCTGTGGATTTTTCAACTTCCATTCCTGCTTCAGCTAACATTGGAATTTTTACTTTAAAATTAAATTTGGTTTTGGTACTGTCTTCATTTTCAATTGAACTACTAGATTGAATTGTAATCTCTAATTTTTTAAGAATGGTTTTGTAAATGTCATGTAAAGTTATTGTTGGAGAACATTGAACAATAATTTTATTCTCCTGTTTTATGTGAGCATTTAGAAGGGTAGTTTTTCCTTGTTTAGATGAACCATAGACTACAAGTTCCCTTTTTTGGTCAAATGCTTTCTTAAAACAATCATCTATTTCTTGCCTTGATACATACGTTGACAAATTATCATTAATTACCCCAAAAACTTTTTCTAATCTCACATGGGCTGTTCATAAAAATTGTATTTAAATTAATCATTACTAGTATTCGTAACTTTGAAGAATTCGATCTAATTTTCAGGTCTCGATAACCCGACAGAACCAATAATAGCAAGTTTTATTTATGAAATAACACAACCAGAACCATCTTTCAAAGAGAGTGGCTTAACCTATAGTAACAGCTACCTCTTCTGAGAGGAAGAAAAATGACAGATTTTAATCCTGAAAATTACAAAAGAATTACCACGATAGGTCAGATAAGAGAACTTTCCGAAGATGATTTTGTATACCGTACAAGGGGGGGAAAAGAACCAATACTTCACTCTACAAGGTGCGCTTCTGTACTGTATCATGCAAAAAAATCAGACGAGAAAAACCATTCCGCAGAGGAATCTAATGGAATGCCACTGGACCACTATTACCACATACCAAAAGATAGGCTGTCTGAATTTGCGATTCACAAAAAATGTTATTGCATCTCGTGAACTGCCACCGTACAAGTACGGTGGCCTTCTCGCCGTGTGATGATAAGCGTCACAAAATTTAATGGCAAAACGGCATACAGGATCAATAAGCATGCAGCAGAGGGGTTCTGCTAAATTCTGGTGATCAGATCATCAGAATTTAACAGTAGGGTTTGAAGAGTCATGTTTTTGACTTGGCAAATCCATACTGTTGCAAAATTTGATTTCAGAGAAGATCATAAATCTGTGTTGAAATGCGTTGATCACCAAAATTTACCAGAACCCTCCAAAATAGCTTTCCACTATGAGATCAATGAATGGTGCATTTGGAATTATTGTTGCATTATACTTGAATTGCAATTTACACAAATTCAGGAGTATCTATAACAATCGTTGTTTTTGGGGATGATATTTTGGCGATATACATTTCGATATTCCCAAATTTATCATACATTTCTTTAACCAAAGCAATTTTATCAATACCATGTTTTTGAAAATGACCGTCCACAAATACCACGTATTTACCTACATATTCTGGATTTTGTAAATGGGTTTGTATAAAATCTTCAAATGCCCTTTTGTTTTTTGAATTTTTATTGTTTGCGATATCTTTTAATGAATTACTTTTCAAGAAATTTACAAAATAGTCCGCATAAGTACAAAAAAAGTTATCTTTAATATCAAACCATGATTGTATACTCTGTGGATAAAGTTCTGTTTTATTCAGATTCCATTTTTTAATTTCTGGGTTTTTTTGTTTAAACGAGCTTTCTTCTTTTAACTCATGCCAAATATTTTCACTCAATTATATCATCACCAAATTTATTACGAAGATCTTGTATTTTAAATTTTAATGATTCTGTACCACTATTTGATGTATTAACAAGTTCTTCGACACTCTTTAAATCTAATTGAAAATTAACTACACCATCATGATCACCATCTGAATCATGAGTTTTTAGGAACTGGTAACTTTTAGTGATCGAGATCACCAAAATTTATCCATGTGAATCATTTTTATACATTTCTTGCTTTTTCAAACATCAGGGCATTGCTCTCGCTAGAGAAGAATTCCAATCAAAAGATGTGCAGACATGTATCCATACGAGACTATTCTCTCAATGCTATCTTCATCCTAGTTAGGATTATTCGCAGTTAACAGGCGAGGCTTGTCCCTCATAAATTTTAACGCGACTTGTAGCCCTAACTGTAATTTTGTACAAATTCCCTTCTCTCCTTTAGCATCCAATATATGACTCGCAGTATCTTTGATGCAGCAGCCACTGCAGCTTTGGATGTTCCTCTCTTCTTTTTTATTCTATTGTAAAACTTTGTAATGTCACTGTTCTTGGCATGTATTGCATGAGTGTGAATGCATTCTGTCAGAACCCATCTTAATGTCATGCTTCCTCTTTTTGTAATACTGCCATGATGTATGGTATCAGCTGAATTTCTGACTGATGGTACGACTCCTGCATATGCACACAGTTTGTGAGAGTCATTGAATCTTTCAATGTCCGCAATCTCGGATGCAATGACTAGTGCAGAATAATTGCCAATTCCGGGAATCGAGTTTATCAGAATTGCATCAGGATTGGTCTTTACGGCAGCGTACACTTTTGAATTAATCTCTGCAATCTGCAAATTTAGATGGTTTATCTGTCGTAGGAATCCGTCTACTCTATAATCTCCTAATGCCCTGAGTCTTCTACAGTATATTTCAGTAAATGTAACTCCAGGAATTTTGATTCCACCCTGTAACAAAATCCCATGAATGGAATTCTTGATAGCAGTTCTCCACTGGATGAGTTTCTTTCTGTATCTTACTAACTGGCGTTGTTGTACTATCTTTTTGTCTGGGACATAGCATTTGGCAATGTATCCACCACGTAGGAGATCTGCCAATATCCTGGCATCAATCTTGTCTGTCTTTTTCTTAGATGATGCAATTGCTTTTGTCAGATATGGGTTTGACAGTGTTACGTTTTTGTATTTCAATTGGTCTGTCAAAAATCTATATGTGTCATACCAGATTGATGAGGACTCCATGACGATGTTGGCAGAAATTGGGATATCTACAAAATGTTTCTTGATTGATTGGTGATTGTTTTCAACTTTGTCATTTTGTAATATGTTTCCGTCATTATCCATTATTGCTACTTGAAGAAACTTCTTGTGCAGGTCAATGCCCACATACATGGTCTTATTTGATTTGGTCCTAATCTGTTTCTTTGGACTTTTCTTGGATGATGCACTATAAGTTTTGGAACTATTAGATTCATCTGTAACGCTGTCTGATTTCCTTGCCTTGGTATTCACATATAGTTACCAGTGTACTTCATTGAATGCATTGCATTGTCCTATGGAGATACACCATCTAATATTGTTGATACCCCATGTTGTGCAAAATCCAGCAAACTTTGGGGATTTCCGAATATGCTGTAGAGTATTTCATATACAGCACTGCTCAGAATCACTCCTGCTCCGAAATAGACTATGAATCTTAACATCTAATATGATATAGGGGATCTGTATTTAAGACACAATTTTTCACGTTTGTTTGGAATTTTCTGTTTTTGCAATATCTTGAGAGAGAAAAGATCACAAGAATACCTAGGGTGGTAGATATGTTATCTAATTCATCTTCAGAGACTACTTTGAATTTTTCTTTGACATTATTTTAGATTTAGACAGTTTCGCACGTTTAAACATCTTCGTTGAAAGAAAACAATATTGTAGTATCTTGACTGATTGCTTGGATCACTTCGAGGCCCAACCACGCTCGATCAGTTTTATTTTGGTTTCGGGTTTTACGCATGCAGGAGAGCCATCCTGTCTTTGAATCAATTCAAGATGGTTCTTGCATTTTATCTCATGTAATGATAATCCAGATTCAATTTGCTTTAGCGGAGCAGGATAAAATATGCTAAACCAATCTAACCCGTCTTTATTTTTGGCACTATAATCAATCAGGCATGGATCATAGGTAATTTTCCACATATTACCATCTCCCCATCCTGACGCTGGCAGTTCCGACACGACATATATGTCAATCATATCAGAGTTGTCTGAATTTGGCAATGTGTGATCAACATATTTTGCATATGCCGTGCCATTTGGGAATGCAATCAATCTGCGACCCGGAGATTCCACATCATGTGTGAAAAATACGATTGTATCAAATATCCCGGTATTGTTTCCAGTTTCAGTTACGGGATAGTTTTTTAACCTGTCTTCATTGTCTGTCCAAACCACAATGTCAAACCGTTCCACTTTTTCTGAATCTTGATTCATGTCATAATCAATCACTCTCACAGTAGAGGTGTGTATCCTGCCCATATTGCAATGAAGTATCCATTCTATGGAACCTTCATGAAAATCCTCTTTAGTTGTGCTTGGTTGTTCTGCAAATGATGTTGTTACTGGAATCATCATTGAGAATATAAATATGATTAAAATCAAAATCCTGTTTTTCATCTTCTAGTCACTCCAATCATTCTCCTCCTTGCTCTAGAGTGACATTATTTATATTTTCTACAGGATTCAAATCTAATTGATATCATTTAGTATTAATAAAAAAAGAAGTGAGGTTAAAGATTTAGTTTGTCTTCAATATTTTCCCAAGGGATGAATACTGAATTATCAGTGCTGGAATGAAATCCTGTATGGGTTCCAAAGAATGTGGTCTTTGCTAGATTGGTATATGGTCCACCACTATCACCGTCATCTGAGATATCAGTTGTCAACTCAACTACGTCAAACCCAATACCGCCCTCATAACTTGTTGCAGAATTATTATTTACAATTCCGGCTTTTGTACCGCTTGTAGATCCAGACATAAGAACTAGCGTGTTATCTGCAGCTCTATCTGTGAAAGTCGTTATGGTGGTATAGTAATTGGCTGAGTACCATACCTTTTTTTCCTGATAGGAGTCACCGCTGTTTTTATCTATAAACGCACAGTCACATCCTACTTCCCATACCAATTGTGTAGCTTTTCCTATTTCAGGATCAGATGGAGTTGGTTGATCAACATGGTTCTGGTGCATTCTGGTGATCAGATCATCATTTTGCACCATAACCCAGGATCTTAGAAGGCTAAAGTCTTGGATGTACAAGAAGCAGACAGAGCATCTCAAGCCGCATCTGATGAACAGAAAGAGCACCGACAGAAAGCGGCAGAACGAGAAGCTGTTTTAGATTTTAGAATCTAACCAGAAATGAGAGTTAGTTATGTCCATGTTTCAGTTACACACGAAGAAACACTATTGAAAATAACAAGAAACATCACCCGGTTTGCAATTGGCATCATACTTAACAACATCCAGCATAAAATCTAACACGTAGATTTCATCATTATACTGTATAATGTTTTGTGATAACAATACATCAGGTTTAGAATATTTTTGTTCAAATAATCTGTCCAGATGACTCTGATATTCCAGATGTTCTGGAGTTGATATCGGAACGTCTTTGCTTTCAAGAAGCGCCTCTTTTAGCTTTGGCATTTTTTCCAAGTCCTCATCATGTAACGTCACAAATCCAGACAGATCAAAAAAAGTCTTGTTTCTGTACGATGTGGGATCAAATGATTCTATAGAAATCTGCGTATAGTCCCATTCCTCTGTAAACAAGTCAATGTCGATATGGTACTCTTGTCCATTGTAAATGATTGCCCGAGTAGATTCCCCCTCTCTGCCGGTCTTTTCAAAAGCTTTTTCCATCAAAATGCGTTTTAATTCATTCTTTTCTGTGGCATTTATTGCTGAGAATCCTTGAATTTTATTCAGGTTACTTTTGCCGATGTTGTCTATTGCTTGCAGTAATGCAGGAAATCTTTGGATTTCATCAGGACTTAACTGTACTGCTGGTCTGTACAATTCAATAAAGTCCATTTCACTACGTCCTAGAAAAGAAGATTTCTCATATGGTAATGCCTCATTGACAAGAATCACAGCATCATTTTTTCTTTGGTTATCAAATAGTGTTGGCGCTTCTTTTTGCTCGTATCCTCCTGATGAAGTTCCTTTTGGAGTTACTGATTCACCAGTAAGATATCCTCTTTGGATAAGTTTTTCAACAGAATCCTCAAATACTGAAACTACTTGACCTCTCAAATTGTACATTTTAATTTCAATCTTATCTGACGTACTATTGTCTGCAAAAGCAAAACCTGTCACCAAAAATAATGCTGCCAATACAGAAATCATAATGCTGTTTATTTTCATAATATTATGGAAAAATTTGATTTATTTAAAGATGAATAAAAAAAGAAAAAAGGGTTACAGACCTTCAGCGTCTGCGTAATCATTTATTGTGTCAATGCTCTCTTGAATGAATTCGGCAGTAAAATTATCTTCGTCAATAGACACACCACCAGCCATGATAGTATAATCACCAAGTAGTAGATCATTGTTGTGTCTTGCATCCATCAAGTGTCCTATCTCATGTGCTACAAGGATCTTTTGCTCATATGATGTACCATCATAAGTATTGTTGGAGTTATTGTCCAAACATGTATAATAATTCAGCAGAATTCCTTTTAAGGATTTAATCAGAATTTGAATGATAAAACAAACTGCACGTAGATGTCAATTAGGCAACTTTACAGGAACAAAAACTGTGAAAAATTCCTAAGAATCAATCCATTCTAAATTTTTTAGAATGTTTTTACCGCGTTCTGTAAGAAATAGTCGTAGTGCATTGATAATCTTCCGTGTTTTGATTCACAATGAATACCGATCCTTCATCACATAGTATGTTAGCCCATGTAACCTTTTTTGATTTAGACTGTTGTTGATGATTTTGATTAATCACATCGACCAGCGAGAATCCTTCTCCTCCTGAGCTGCTGATGCTTTCTTCTGAGCTGCTTCCGCCGCCGTTTAGCACACTGCTGATGCTTTCTTCTGAGCTTTCGCTATTGTTATCATCATTACCACTGTTGAATATGTCGGCCAGCGAGAATCCTTCTGAGCTGCCACTGCTGATGCTTTCTTCTGAGCTTCCGCCATTGTTATCATCATTACCACTGTTGAATATGTCAGCCAGCGAGAATCCTTCTGAGCTGCTTCCGCTATTGTTATCACTGTTGAATATGTCAGCCAATCCGTCACCAAAGTTGCTGACGCTGTTTAGCACACCGGCCAGCGAGAATCCTTCTGAGCTGCTTCCGCTATTGTTATCACTGTTGAATATGTCAGCCAATCCGTCACCAAAGTTGCTGACGCTGTTTAGCACACCGGCCAGCGAGAATCCTTCTGAGCTACTGCTTCCAGACTGTAAAGAGAAGCTTGACAATTGTTTGGATCCTGTTACAAAGAACGTCTCAGTTACAGACAGGCCGCTGTCTGTCCGCACGGTGGCCTTGTATTTGCCGTTCATGCTGTAGTCATCTGCCAGATGTCCTACCTGAGATCCCCAGGTTCCCTCTGTCCACTGCCTTATCATGACTTCCTTGTTTTTGATTATGCTGCCAGAGGGATCAGTAATCACCAAATAGTAATATCCGTCCTGCGGGTTGTAGTTTGATACCCACACATTCATGCGCAGCAGATCATCCTTGCTCACATCAATGGTGTTTCCAAGTGGAAAAGAAATGGTAATTCCAGTCTGGCCATATGCTACTGTCGCAGGCATACAAAATATCATCGTCGTCACTATGATTGCCATAATGTACATCATCATATAACAAAAGATGGATGTTTTTCTATTAAGGCAAAAGTTTTTCTATTAAGACCAAAAAGCTATTGCAAACTCCACCCATGACAGGAAATGATCAGATTAATTTTTTAGAAAAACTTTCAAAATGACCCCCCCCTTTATGCTATTTTTTGAAACTAAACTAATGGAAGGTGTGTTTGCAAGAAATGAATAAAAAAAACTGGAAGTTCCATATAGATAGGTCTCATAATATTGAATATCTTTTCTAGTATTTTACTCCTGCATTTTCCTGCATGTTCTATTTCAGTAAACACATAGAATTACTCAAAATAACATAGAATACACTAAATTTAATTTTAAATCCATGACGCGCCCCTGATTGAAATTGAATTTCAAATTTTTAAATTTAATTTTTAAATTTTACAAGACTGCCCTCTCTGAGGGAAGCGGGGTATGGGTTGAGGTGGAGGAAGAAGAAAGATATAGTGTCTGACTAGTAGACAAATCAGAGCATGACTGAAATCATCTATGTCTTGCTGGCACTTGTCGGCGTGTTTTTGTTTGGAACCATATGGTACAGAAGAAAATTCAAGCAAAAAGAGGCCGAATCAGATTATTTCACCTACCACTACATCCAGATCAGGCAAGGCAGAAAAGATACCGGCATGGAAGATGCAATACGGCAGAACCACACAAAATACGAGAAGAGAATACGTGCATGGGAGAAACCAGTCTTTGGCAATAATGGTTCCTCAAAGGAATCTCAAGACAATTAATAATAATAAATATGAAACCAGATAGTCCCAAATGTACTCTGGTTAACAGTATGACAAATCCTACAATTTCAAACATAATTCCTGATGTTTAACCCAAAAGCAGCATCAAAAATCAATGAATTATGCGTAACAGCCTGATATTTTATCAAGTGCTTCTTTATTGATTTTTTAATTTGTTCATTCTGAAACGGATATTAATCTAGGAAATCTCGTCATAAATTATGATCATAAAGACAGAAGTTACATGTGAAAAATGTAAAAGAGAGATCAGGGGGCTTTTAACACTAAACAAGAAAAATCAAATTATTGATTCTGATGGATTTATGATATTTGAAAATGGTGCCGTTTGCGATACTTGTCTTAATGATTTACCTGATAATTAATTATATTAGATCTATTTCGGCACCTGATAGTAAACGGATGTGGTGCATTCTGGTCATCATTTTGCACCAGAACCTTCTCATCAACCGACAGGTAACACCGACAAAAACAACCTAAGAGGTAACAGCACCATCTATCAGGTTAAACAGGTGGAAGTGAATCAACTATTTTTATTAATTCTTTATCAGTTTTAGATTTTAAAGAGGACATAATTTATTTAATAATTTATAGTAAAAAAAGAAAAAAAGGTTAGTTGGCTTCATTAAATGCGATATCTAATGATTTGCCTTCTTTATTTTTGTCATTGTATGCTTTATCATCGACAACTGTGTATTTTCCAAATTTTCCTAATTCTACAAAGTAGATTCCATCATCTTCAAAAATAGGACCATTTTTATCATGACCTACATGAAGAATTACTTTCTCTCCGATCTCAAATTGTGGTTCAAAGTCTGAAAGATAGAATTCACCACCTTCATAGACACCATTTAGGTAAACAGTAAACTGAGAACCTTTCTTTAATTTGATACCTTCAGTTTTATCCTTGAATTTTTTCTCAAGTTCGATTGTTACTGGAACAAATCCTAATTGATTTTCAGATTCATCAGTCCACTCAATAGGATCACCTACAGATAGAACTTTACCTAAAACAGTTAGTACCACAGTTTTTTTAGTTTCTGCAATATCCTCAGTAGCTACAGTAAAACCTGATGGAACAACTGTAAGATTTGGATTTGCCTTTGTAATATCGGATTGTACGTAAACATAGCCATCTTCGGACACATTTAGTAATGCTACTGCACCAAGAGATATTGCAACAATTGCAAAAATACTAGTTATAGTTAATTTCTGTTTGTTCATTTCTTTCTCCTAAGTGTAGTAGGCATTTATGTCTGCGATGTCTTCAGTTTGTAGCTGGTTAAAATCAGCGTGACATCCTGATTCCATTGCAGTATGTCCACTCCAAGCACCCCAATGCCATGAATGATGAGCTAGGCCTGCTAGGTGTCCCATTTCATGAGTTAGAATATAGTCTGGATTTACTTCACCATTGCTTAGATTGCAACCAATATTAGGATTATAGTCGAGATTATCGTTTGTATTAAGCCAAATTACTTTGTAGAGGCCACCACCACCAGTATAAGGAAGGGTTTGACCCATAAAATTTGTACTTGAATAATACTGTGCATCAATTCTACTATTGTATCCTTGATTGTTAGAACCAACTTCAGTTAAATCAAAATCAGTTTGATCTACTGTATTTCTTGGTACTTCAGCAATCAATCTTAATGCAACACTGTTACCTTCTGAACCATCATAAGTAACATCATCTAATGCATCATCATCATACCATATGGTTTCAGAATCTGAAACACCAAATGGATACAATGTTAGGATACTACCATTATTGTCGTGTGCATAAGCTGGTGTTGCCATAACAAATGTTAATGCAACAGCTAGTAAACTTATCGAAGTTGTCGTGATTATTTTTGTATTTTTTATGTCGTTCATGTTATTACTAAGTATGATTTTATCCTACTATATAATCTCTATTACTTTATCCTACTTTATATCTTCATAAAATTGTAAAGTAGATTCAACATACATATAGAATGTTATTGATATGATTAAAACAAAATCAATTTATTGATAATTATTTTTTGGTCTTGTTTTTTGTAGAATTAATACAGTAATCCATTCCATGAGATCTGCTCGAAAATATTCTCTGGTTTATCTGAGAGTCCAACCATTTTAGAAGGTCAGGCGATACTGTAACACTAATTTTCTGCTTGCCCACAAATACATAATATACTTTATCTTATAAAACAATTCTGCCAAAATTGGAAATGATATGTCTGTACAGGCTTAGATGGTTAGTTCAATACGGTATTGTACAAAATCGTCAACCGACAATCAACACCGAGAAGATCCACCTAAGACGCCACAGCACCGTTTCGTGGGTGATCGGAGTTTATTCCAACTCTCCTATAATCCATAAACACCTACGAGATTATTATTTTTGAAATTTTAAAAATTATGGATTTTTTAATTATTTTTAATTTTCTTAAGAAATTTAATAGATGAATGCACCTCCTCATATTTTTCCATTTTTTTGAAAAACTTTTTCATATCCAAAAATACATCGTATGCTTCTTTATGCTTAACATTGCATATATGCTCACGAAATAAAACACATTTGTCATGTAAATGCACATCAAAAAATTCAGGATATTGTAATCTTAATTCATCAAGAAGACCCATTTGTTGATCAACATAATCTTGTATTAGTTCTTGATCAGTCTTGTTTGTTTCTGCTTGTGCATAATTCATTCCACTAAATGGAAGAATCATTACAGCAATCAAAGAAGCAAACAAAATTGTTTTTGTTGTTTTTGTTATATTTTTCATGTTATTGTATTCAACAAATATTCAGAAGTATTAAAAGTAGGTGATGCTTTGTTTCCTAACTGTAAAAATCATTAACATCCTTTAATTGAACAATCAATTTTTGATTATTCTATTGCATTGCAATCATCTTGTTGTACAGACAAACTTTCATTTTCAACTCATGAATCATGTTCTCTCTTTTGTGCGATGTTACGTGTTCACCAAACATTCTCTTGAATGCAGAAAACACTGATTCAACAATCCATCTATCTCCATAGCTTACGCTATTCCTCCATAATTCATAATTGAATAATTGAGCCAGAACAGCTTTTCGTCTAGGATAACAATCAGTTGTAATTGATGAGTTCTTTCTTGTTTTGATTCCAGGAATTATACTTTCATGATACAAATATGAAAAACAATCCTTGGTGTCATATGCACCATCAGCTAGTGTCTTGATTATATTTCCAAACTCTTTTGATTGTTCAACTAGTGATACAAAATGTTTTGAATCATGTGACTTGTCATCTGTAACCTCCAGACCCGTAATCTGCTTTGATTTTACATCTACTGCCACATGAATCTTGAGGAAACCACGTCTTTTCTGCCATTTCTGTCTCATCCATTCGCCTCTGTCTGCAACCTTGATTCCAGAACTGTCAATTGCAATAACAATATCTTTTCCAAGTTTTGGGTTGCACTTGATGTCAAGCTTGTTTACTCTTTTCCAGATTGCAGAATACGTTGGTGTTTTTACTTTAGATTGCAGATGAGATTTTATCAAACCTTCAGTTTGTCTGAATGGCAGATGCAAATAGAGATGACAGTATCCTAGTGCCTCCATGAATGATTCAGGATAAACAAATTGATGTCCTTCTTTTTTGTGGTTCATCTTCTTGAGTTCTGTGTTCCATGATTCTATAGCATCAAAAGACAAGGATGTGGTGTATTTTGGTGATCTGATCACTATTTTGCACCAGAACCTTGCATGCTTTGATCAAATTGTGTTAATTGCGCAAGAGGTCTAGTATCTGACTCGTAAAAATTAGAGTGCAGCAAACCGGCCTTTGCAAATGAATCAAATAATTCTTTATCCTTATCTCTTTGCGCCAACTCCTTGACATATTCTCCCAATCCTTTATGACTTTTGATGGATTTGTTCTCTCTTGCTGCAGCAGTCTTGATTACACATAACATCGCACCCCACATCATCTCACTTGGGTTCTGGTAACTTTTGGTGATCCGATCACCAAAATTTATCCATGTGAATCATTTTTATACATTTCTTGCTTTTTCAAACATCAGGGCATTGCTCTCGCTAGAGAAGAATTCCAATCAAAAGATGTGCAGACATGTATCCATACGAGACTATTCTCTCAATGCTATCTTCATCCTAGTTAGGATTATTCGCAGTTAACAGGCGAGGCTTGTCCCTCATAAATTTTAACGCGACTTGTAGCCCTAACTATAATTTTGTACAAATTCTCTCCTTTCTTTTAACATCCAATAAATCACTCGCAAAATCTTTGATGCAGCAGCCACTGCAGCTTTGGATGTTCCTCTCTTCTTTTTTATTCTATTGTAAAACTTTGTAATGTCACTGTTCTTGGCATGTATTGCATGAGTGTGAATGCATTCTGTCAGAACCCATCTTAATGTCATGCTTCCTCTTTTTGTAATACTGCCATGATGTATGGTATCAGCTGAATTTCTGACTGATGGTACGACTCCTGCATATGCACACAGTTTGTGAGAGTCATTGAATCTTTCAATGTCCGCAATCTCGGATGCAATGACTAGTGCAGAATAATTGCCAATTCCGGGAATCGAGTTTATCAGAATTGCATCAGGATTGGTCTTTACGGCAGCGTACACTTTTGAATTAATCTCTGCAATCTGCAAATTTAGATGGTTTATCTGTCGTAGGAATCCGTCTACTCTATAATCTCCTAATGCCCTGAGTCTTCTACAGTATATTTCAGTAAATGTAACTCCAGGAATTTTGATTCCACCCTGTAACAAAATCCCATGAATGGAATTCTTGATAGCAGTTCTCCACTGGATGAGTTTCTTTCTGTATCTTACTAACTGGCGTTGTTGTACTATCTTTTTGTCTGGGACATAGCATTTGGCAATGTATCCACCACGTAGGAGATCTGCCAATATCCTGGCATCAATCTTGTCTGTCTTTTTCTTAGATGATGCAATTGCTTTTGTCAGATATGGGTTTGACAGTGTCACATTTTTATATTTTAATTCATCTGTCAGAAATCTATATGTGTCATACCAGACTGATGAGGATTCCATGACAATATTGGCATGAAGTGGTATGTCTGTAAAATGTTTCTTGATCGATTGGTGAGTGTTCTCAACTTTGTTGTTTTGTAATACTTTGCCTTCATTATTCATTATTGCTACTTGAAGGAATTTCTTGTGCAGGTCAATGCCCACATACATGGTCTTCTTTGATTTATTCCTAATCTGTTTCTTTGGGCTTTTCTTGGAATACGATGAACTTTGAATCTTAGAATTAGATTCATTTCTTATGCTATCTGAATTCCTTCTCTCTATATTCACATATAGTTAACAACAATATTTGAAGAGTCATGTTTTTGACTTGGCAAATCCATACTGTTGCAAAATTTGATTTCAGAGAAGATCATAAATCTGTGTTGAAATGCGTTGATCACCAAAATTTACCAGAACCCTTTAATGATAATTTTAGTTTAAAGATGGATGGCTAGGATCGTAGAATTTTTCTAGCAGATTGCACAAAGAAGGATTTATTTTATCTAAATTATCCCCAATAATCTCGTTTATGATGGCATCTGCAACATACGAATAATGCACTTGAGGATTGTTAAGTGATGAAAAAGCAAGTCTAGAAAGTTGTGATTCTGAAAAATCATCATATTTTTTTAATTGTACAGAAATTGTTTCAGATTCAGTGTAAGAACCGGAATTTTCCAATTCTGAAATTAGTTTATCTAAATCAGAGGAATTCTTAGATGCAGATTTCATTTTAGAAAGTTTTGCAATTTCTTCTATTATGGAATCTTCAAAGGGAAAGGAACAGATTATTGCCTGTTTAGTAGCTACAAATCCATAGGGTCTTGTGCCGTCTATACATATTGGCAATACTGTTTTCTTGCAATTAATGGCTATGCCTGTTTCTTGATCCGTGTGTTTTGAAGTGTGGTAGTTTTTGGTAAGTAGCATAATGAATATTTTTGAACTTTGAATCTCTTCATATAACTTGGGCACCCAATCAGAACCACCATCAATATCTTCATGAGCAAGAAAAACAGACAATCCGTGTTTTGATAATTTTGATTTTAGTTCAGAAGCAATTTTTTTGTCTTTATCGGAATGACTGAGAAAGATTTTGATATTAGATATGTTTTTGCACCCATGTAATTTACGAGTCAAATGATAATAATTAAATGATCATTAGTTGTTTAAATGTAAATCTACAAGTGTTGTTTGTTGAAGGTAACCAAAAAAGAATCTATTTTCTTTGCAATGTTGATTGGAATTATCAATGTTTGTATGTCTGTTGCATTTTACTATTTGTGGGTGAATTATCAGAATCAAATTATTTTTGATCTAAATTTTTTCCATACTTGCATCATTATTACGTATAGCAGTATTAATCTCATGTGTGTATTAATGTGGAATCAACAAAAAAAGGTGAAACTAAAATGAATTCGATTTAATTGCAGTCTCTGACACCCCACAAGCGGGAATGTCAAAGATGATGATAGCCGCAGAACCCACGACGCTTTAGCGAGTGGAGTATGTCTGAGAATCCTTCTCTGTCTACAGGACACCGCGCTCTTCTAACTCTGCACTTATCTTTGCATGATCCTTGCTCATTATATCGTCTGAAAGCATTGCAAGCAGTTTGGTGTCAGTCATCTCGCTAAAGTCAATGTCACTGTCTATGACTGGTCTTTCTGTCTTCTGCATTTCTGATCCGTCGTCAGCAGTTTTCTCTATCTTTGCGTCTACATCATCATCACCTGCTTCTGGTACTGCGTCATCACCTTCCTCTTTTTTCACGTCATGGTTTTTCTGCATCTTTGCGTCTGCGCCTCCTATAAGATCCTCGTCTTTCATTGTAGGATCCATCCTCTCGTCATAGACCACCAGAATTCCCTGTTTTTTCGTAAAATGTCTGTCGCCGCTTCCGTCAACTGAACCCCTCTTGTATTGCACCTCCATCGTCTCCCTTCGCACTGCCTTTTTCATTATCATGTTTGTGATTGCGTTGTGTACCTTGTTTTTTGAGACGTTTATGCCGAGTTTTTTGATTATTTCTTCGTCATCTATCTTGTGCCCTGCACCCTTTTGTATGATCTCAAAAATACTGTACTCCAGATCATTCATGTAGGGCCCACTCTTCCCACGAACTGTGTTTGTCTGAGCTTCGCCTTCTGCCTCCATCTCTGCTCTGGTCTTTACAATGCATGGTTCCGGATCAGTCCCAGTAGCGGTAAATGACTCCTCAATGTTTTTGGATTTTGCAGTCTTGTTTGCAGATTCCAGCTGGGCAATATCCGTACTTGTTCTTACTGGTTTCTTTGTGTTTTTTTCCTCCTCTGTCATCTTCAGCACAGAGTCTATGCCGCGCACCTTCACCTTGGACAATATCTCGTTGTATGTGTCTGGCATCTTTTGCTTTCCCTGTATCACACTGACGTGGTTAATGACGTCCATGTACATCCCCTTTGGATTCGGATGTTTTTTGTAGATTGCAGCCTCCAGCTTTTTCCTGTGATTCTCCCCAAAGCAGACAAACCACACCATGTAGCCTGCCTCAAAATTTTTAGTGTAGTTCTGCACTGCCTGCTTTATGTGCTTTGTGGGGCCTGTCTCCACCTCTATTGCAAGCTTGTTGTTGTCATTCCAGTGGAATGGATCATACGTCTCAAGCCCATCCTTGTCCTTTAGCACCTTTGGCTCTATTACCAAAAGATCTGCCGCGTTCTCCGAGCTGTCACCCAGGTCAGGTATGCAGTACCTGTGCTGCTTCATGTTCAGATCCATGAGACCAAACATGATTGCCAAGTGCACCTCGCCCCCAGCTCTCCTTCCAGCGGCAGACTGCGAAAGATACGTGCTGTACGTCTTTGAGCTGACAACATATCGCTTCATTGTCTCATTCTCGTCCCCGTCATCGGTGCCAGGATACATTATCTTGATGTACCTTTTTCTCACAAGACTGTCAAGTGCAACTGATATCGGCTTTTCCTTCAGACTGGGAAAGATAATCTGGACTCTTGTAAATATCTCATTGCGGTACCAGTCTCTCTGATCAAAATGCATCAGGTGAATTATGGAACACTCCAGAGGGTTGAACAGAAGCTTGCCAAGGTTCTGCGTAGGCGCATACTTTTCTATGGATACGTCCTTTCCCCATCTCTTTAGCGATTCCCTTGCAACGTCCTTCCACTCCGATACTCTTCTTCCAGGAAGCGGGACAGGCCTTGCACGGAATGTGGCACTTGCGCCGACCCCTGACTCGTCAGTGGACATGACAAACGTGTGGTTTGGAAGCCTCTGCATCTGGTCTGCTGTCACAGATATCTGGCTATTCAAAAGGCTTGCAGTGTTAAAATCGCATTTTCCAGTCATTACGGTCTTGCATGTTCCGGGTATCTCGTCGGCAAAGGTCTTGTCATATGCATTGCATGTCTGCGTTGCCAGCGTGACCTTTATGCCGAACTTTCTTAGTGCCCTAAGCATCTCAGACATTGTCATGTTTGAGAACATGTGAGCCTCATCAACGTACACGTAAAAAGGGTTCTTTCTTATCTCGGAAAGATCCTCGTCCAGGATGTCCATTCTTCGCTTTGCCTCAACATGCAGCATGTTCAGAAATATCGAGCCAAGAAACTTTGCAATGTCATCGCTTGCACCAGTAGACAGGTCAACTACGAGGATCTTTTTCTCGCTGATTACCTCACTGATATCAATGCTGGACTCCGTGCAGTCAAACATTGCAGCGACAGTAGGCGTCGCAAGAATCTTGTCTATCTTGTTGTATGCTGAGCTTCCGGCATCCTTTGAGTACTGCTTGTGAAATATCTCCCGCCAGAAGTGCTTGACGCCCGGCGATGCGACATTTTCAAGTATCTCTTCTCTTGATGACTCGTCAGTAATCATAGATGAGATAAACCCAAGGGAGTTGTATCCCTTTGACTCGACTAGCGCGTTTGCGGCATTTCGCAGTACGGTCTCAAGTCTTGGACCCCATGAGCCCATGTACAAATTGTACAATGTATTGACAAATGTCATCACCACCACATACCTCTCGTTCTCACTTTTCACCTCAAGCGGGTTTACCTGTACTGTCTTTCCAAACCTGTAAAGCGTTGCCGGATTCACGTAGATGACGTCCTTCCATCTCTCCTTTGGTATCATGGACATGATGTCCCTTGCAAGCTCGCCGTGCGGATCAATTATCATGACCCCCTGCTTTCTCATTATGTTCTGGTATGCAAGCAGTTTGAGAATTGATGATTTTCCGCATCCCGGAAAACCAAATATTGCCATATGTCCCCGCTCAGTCGAGGTGATTCCAAATGCCCTGTTTCCCCCAACAACAACGGCATCAGGATCATCATGTTTGAATCCGACAAAGTCAATGTTTGACTTTTCCCATGATGACTCTTTTGACGGCTCTGTTGCCTCTATCTCTTTCTTTTTTTTCCAGAACATTTTATCAGCCGCCACCTCCCCCGAGATTGAACATCTTGATTACTATTGGTATTGCATACATTGCAATCATCGTGTTCACTGATACAATGATTACCGGAGCCGTATCCTTTACGGTGTATGAGACAATCTTTGCGGCTACAAATCCTGTGGGAATTACTGCAAGTGCAGCCATCACCTCTATACCGTCGATATATCTCTCGTCAATTGCCCCCATTGACGAGAGAAACGGAATGTTTACGTCGCTGGGTATATCCGGTCCGCCTGCAAACATGGATATCATCATGTGTGATATTCCAAGCATCAGAAAAGGGCTGGCATATACTATCATGCTCATTGAGCGCAGTCCCTTGCTTACGCGCTCCTTTGTCTCATGTACGGATATGACAAACTCTGTAATCGTGTTAAAGTTCTCAGTGGAGCCCCCGCCGCTCCTGTACGTCTTTGCAAGAAGAAACATGATGAACTTTACGTGGATTGACTCAAAGGCCATCTTTGAAACTGCGATATCAAATGTCTCACCCTTCTTGATTTTGGCAGCAATACTGTCGATAATTCTGTTGAACTGCTTCTTGTACGAGTGGTTTTTTGCCTGCCTCTGTATTATCTGTCCGATGTTTTCACCGGTCTTTGACATATCTGTGACGTCCCGCATGAACTCTGGAAGCATCGAGTCTATCACCCTTATCTCTGTGAGCTTGTTTCTTACCATCATAGTATTGACTACAGCCCCGATTAGAAATCCGCTGACAATAGTCGTTGCAAGATCAACTCCTGCAAAATATACAATGACTGCTACCATGATTCCCGCAATAGGGCTGATTGGCGTTATCTTTATCTGGTTTCCGGTAATCGGCTGGTTGGTGTTGAGTATTATTACCATAAGCAGCGCAATGAATGGCGACATGACTGTTCCTAAAAGAAGCATGGTGCCTGTCGTCTCAGATGTCCCAATCATTCCCGATGCCATGATCATCAATGGCATGATAATTGAGACCATCAGTACTGCTGAGAATATCTCTTGTGCGCTCTTTTCATACCTATCCCAGGAGTCCCTGTACAGATGGAAAAACTGCTTTGCCTTCTCTGAGGTGTAGCTTGGAACATCGCCAATGCTTGCAATCTTTGCAAGGTATCCGGAGATGAAGTTCCTGAACACCTCTGAGGGGTGCGATTCAGCATACACACTAAGTGACTCGTTTTGTGTAACGCCGATCATGTCAACGCGCTTTACTATCTCCCCTGCATCCTGCGCAATTGCATTAAACACCCTTACGCCACGAATGTCCTTAAATGAGTGATACAGCCCCCGCCCTATTGTCTGCATGATATTGACATAGCACAAAAAGTACGCCATCTCTTCCTCTATTCTTGACTTGCGTTCTACTATGGTCAGTCTTAGCTGAATGTATGGAGACATATAGATAATTGCAGGTACGGCACAAACTACCAGAAATATCTCGCTTGCAGTAATTCCAAGATAAATTCCAATGACAGTTGTGGGGACAAACACTGTAACTGCAATGCGTGTCATGGTTGTTGCCATTTTTTCTGCGTCATAGTTTTTACCTGTCTTTGGAATCTGCGCCAGTATCTGACGCTCGTTGAACACCCGAAGACGTACCAAGTATTTCAGCTTTGATTCCAGAAACACAAATATCTTTTCAAGCGATGTCTGCTTGTACTTGTAAATCCATATTGTCCCGTCTGATGATCTTGCAGACAGTTTTGGCTTTCTAAAAAGTGGTGAGAAGAGGGACACTATGCAACAGGCAACAAGAAACCCTGACAGCATCACATAATCAAAGCCGCCGTCAGAAAACAGCACGACACACCACAGCAGACTGAAAAAGAATCCAGATACGACAAGATGGGTCTTCATAGAACCTCACCGATTAGCACTGCCATGTTTACCGGAACTATCAGTGATGCCAGCACCATGTTTTTGAACAGCGGACTTGCCCTCTCCATGTCTGCAATGTGTGGCGCTGCGACATAGTATGCAGCATGCACTGTATCAAAGAACGGCGACCATCCAGAACCGATCATGTCTGCCCTGTATTCCCGCAGTACCTGCACCTGATGTGCCAAGGACGTGCCATATACTGCAAGTGCTATTGGACAGTCATTTTCTACCGTCTCTTTTACTGCATCATCATCTGCCTTTTCCTGTACGTCATCATCTGCTGCCTTTGCCAGATCAATCTCGCAGCCATCTACCATGTCTGCAAACTCGCTTGTAAGGCAGCCTACGCTGTCAGGTCTTGAAAGTCCACTCTGTATGAGTTGCTGGTTTAGCGATATGCCAGAGCCGGTGCAGTACACGACAGAATAATACTGCCTGGTAAGTGCATCTGAGGATATCCTGGAATCAAGGCCCAGCGTCGTGTCCCTGTCCACCACTGCAACAGAGCCGACCGGGCATATCTGACTGACTGACTCGGCAGTGGCATTGACTGGTATTGCAATAGACGTGGTGACTCTCTTCTGACCAATCCTCAAAGTATCGCCGTCTATGATCTCTGCGATATGGTCTGCAAAACATCCTGCTTCATGGCCGTGGTCTGTAATGTTTTGAATGTTGATCCCCCTGCATTTTATTGACTTGTGCTCTGATATCATAAACGGAGTCCGTCCCTCGGCATTTTCCGTACGGATCACAATCTCGTATTTTCCGGACTTCCATGTAGGCTGTGTTATCACGTCAAACCTGCCAGTGCCGTCAGACTCGATTTTACTCTTTTGTCCATCGATGCGGTTTCCGTCAGGATCATAAACTGATATTGATAAAGACTCTCGCGTCGTCGTCTTGCCAGGATGTGCAAACTCTGCACTGATTATCTCTCCGGCATTTGTGTGGCGGTACTTTGCAAGGTCAAGGATTATCTTCACCGGTTTTTTTATCTCTTCCTCTGCAAAATCTAAAATGGAGTCGGCACTCTCGGGAACTGCGATTCCGCTTGATGATATGCGTATCGTGCCTTCCATCCAGGGATGATACAGACAGGAGTAAAGCACTGTTCCCGGCTCTGCAAACTTTATTATCCTCGAGTGTCCTGACTTTAGGATATTTGTCTCAAAAAAGTTAACAGTCTTCTGCAGCTTGTCATCTATTGGCTTTTGCTCTTCTCGTCCATACCCGAGCGCAATTGAGTGGATGTTGTGTATCTGATCAGAGTCGTTGTACCATTCCACTGTCTGTCCAGCATCAATGCTTACCTTCGGTCTGTCGTAGCATGCCTGCTTGCCGGTCTTTGAGCAGCCGTCTATCTCGACTGGGTTGATTGTAACTGTGGCGTCTCCGCGTTCAAGTCCTGCCAGCTTTGTGTAAAAGACGGTACTTCCAATGTTATACTTTGCGGTGTCATACTTTTTGTGTCCGGTACTGTCATACCCCAAGTCTGCCGTAATAGAATATGTCGCAGACACAGTATGCCTGCCTTCTGTATCCCTTGAGCCGATAACTGGATGCCATACGGAAAAAACACTTTCGTTTCCTGACATGACAGTGTGTGTCTGCTGGCTTTTGTCAGGTGCCGTGATTACAATTGTAACTGCTGACTTTTTGGTGCCGTCGGCAAGTGTGCCATATATGAGAATGTTTGTCTGTACATTTTTTTCCATGTGCATGATCTCATCTGGTGCGACAATTGTCGGACTGCCAGTCGACTCCAGATTTGCGTACCTGCATTCATGGATTGACTGGCATGATGCATATGCCGGTATGATCATCATACAACAACAACAGCAAAGCAAAACGGCAGTCATTATTACAGGGCTCATTTTTTCACCATTGATGCTATTCCCTTTGGAAGCTTTTTTGGAATCTTGACTGATCTTGATTTTTCCTTTAGTGTAGAAACATAGTCCCTCAGATTCATAATGACGTCGGGGGATTTTTTCCACACAAGCACAAACGGCACAATGACTGATGATGCGATTAGCAGAATCAGAACAGTGTATGTCTTCTCATAGACTACGGTGCCAGTTACTGACTCGTCGGCCACAAATAATACTGACTGCCCATCTGCTGATACCTTGGCATCCTCTGGAAGTCCTATCCACTCTTCTGGCACGTGCCATATCAGTCCGTACAGTTCAGTTGCAATGGGCGCATGCAGTACAACGACATCGCCGTACCTGTGATGGCCATTCCCTGAGATGTCTGCAAACACATCATTTGAGTCCAAAAATGCGCCAAAGTCAATCTCTATCACCCTCTGATATGCTCCTGTTATCGTAGAGTCCTGCGTTATCCTTAGCGTGAACTTTTCTGCATGGTTTATCTCCTCGCCGTTAAGGCTTAGCTTCTGCAATTCATATTGCCTGTCAGTGCCGACATTAAGATCTGCATCGATGCTTATCTCAAAGACCCCGGGATGTATGGTATAGTACAGCCCATTTTTCACGTTTATCTTTTCCGCTGTTGCCGATGACTCCAGATCAAACGATGCTGCAACTGAAACGCCGTCATCTGCAATTGCATTAAACACGACATCGACTAGCTCCTCTACTGTAAAGTTTACATTTTCCGTGTATTTCTTCCAGCCGTCCTTCTCCACATTTACGGTAACTGAATACTGGCCAGGTGCCGTAGGCGTTGCGACGTAGTTGTCTGACGCATCAACCTCAAAGTCAAGTCCGGATATGGACACATCAGGGTTTTGTAGCGCGCCAGTAAAGATGTCCAGTATTATCTCTGATCCAAGCTTTAGAACATTGGGTGTTGGTGATATTACCTGAACTTCGGACTCTGCGTCATTTGCAAATGACTTGATCACAGCTGATCCGAGATACCTGTTGTCAGAAATTATGTTCAGATTTGTAGTGCCTTCATTTTCTACAACAAACCGCACATGGTCGTCTTTAACATTTGCAGTGATTTGCTCAGAAGAGATGTTCAGGCTGTCAAGATCAGTAATCAGTGCAATCGGAATTCCGTTGGAATCTACTGCATGAATCGCAACAGGAAACTCTTTGAACACATTTACTCTTGACGGTGTCCATATCTCTATCCCTGTCTTTACACCTGACGTGTCAAGGCTGGTGGTCTCAGAGTTGATCCCTGGAATCTGGACAAATATTTTTGCGCCCTCCTTGAGATACGTACCTGTAATGATGTTGGTTCCGCCAACCCAGTAGTCGTTTATCCCAATGTCTGCAAGCGAGTTGCCGGCTTGAATCACGTTTGTCTTTTCAGTGTCTACTATCCCCCCAACATCCGTGATGTGTCCTGACTTGTCCACAATTGACATGTACGCAATATCGCCATGAGTCCCCAAAGGTATGGGAATCGGCGTTACCTGCAGTATGTGCTTGAAGCCATATGCAGTATCGGAGTTGAACTGTATCTCCGCGCTTTCAGCATTGCTGTTTTGCACGGATATGGCATGCTCCCCTTTTGTGTTGATGTCAATGGGTATGTCCATTGCAGAGAATGTAAAATGTGTGCTGTCCTCATCAGATAAAATTGTGTCAAATTTTATCTCTGTTGGATATTTCAGTCCGTCATCGCCGGATACTGACACTACTGTGTCAAGTGATGTGATTGGGTTTAGATTCCCGTCATAGCGCTCAACGAATGCATGCGTGTCATTTAGTATGTGATACAATCCAACTGTTGCCCATGCCGTGTCTGCTGGCGTAGTTGGGTGCACCCACAGCTTTAGAACATCTATCTTTGGTCTTTCGCTGAGCTGGACTGGCGGCATTACCAGAATCTCCTCTGAATGGCTGCCATACCCTGGAACTGAAACCGTGATTACTACTGCGTCATTGTAATCTTCTGAGGCGTCTTCTATGTAAAAATGGGAACGCAGTGTTCCGCGTGACATGTATGTGTGATACAGCTCATCATCATTCTCGTTTGTCCTGAATGATACCTTGTCAGGATCAGAGCTTGAAAGATAGACGTCTAGAACCTCGTCGGGGATGTAGATAGAGTCGTCCTGCTCAAGCCATACGTAATAGTATCCTATGGAATTAGCAAGTGCGATGTCTGGTGCGATTCCGAGACGCACCTTTGGACTGTTAGTATCATATAAGATTTCAAGCGAGTCTGATTCAAGCCCGTCTGATGTCGCATAGATTGTTCCGTCCCCACCAACACGCACTACGGCATTGGCGCTGTACTGACCCTCCAGAACACGGAGTGTCACTGTATCAGTCAGTGTGCCGCCATTGCTGAACTGCACGGCAGGCGAGGAGGAGCTTATTGTTATCTCCGTCTCTTGCTTTGCGATGATTGGTATCTGGTGGTTGTCAACCAGAAACACCTTGACTGGCACGTCGTCTGTAGATACAGTAATGGAGTCATCAGATATCGGCGCTGATATCATCAGCGCAGTAGGATGTAATGCAACCGAATAAACAGTAGAACTGTCCTGTGCCACTGCATCGTTGGTTATGGCATGGACTGTGACTGTGCCGTCCTGCGGTGATTGCGGTGTAAGTTCAAAAATGACATGGTTGCTTCCGGTAGGAATTGCTACTGTACTTGGAATCTCAAGAAGGTTTGAATCAGTTGCAAGGGATACTGTTATGTCGTGACGTTTTGGCTCCAGTATTAGCAGTACCCCCTCATATGAAATGTCTGCAATCATTTTTTTTGGTATGTGCACTGAAAAATCCGCAACTATCTCGTCAGGTGATTCGGCAGCCGAGTCGGCGGCAGAGTCCGGACTAAGCTCTTCATCTGATACGTCGTCCACTGCTGCTGCGATGTCAGGATCTACCTGAGCAGATACAGGAACGGCTGCTACTGCAAACAATGCAATGCACGCAGTGAGATATGCCAGATGGGTTTTCAAGGACTGCCGCCACCTGTAGCGCATTTTTGTTTGAGGGCGTCTATTGTGGATTCCAAAGTGTCTGCAAAATCATCGTTGCTGCCATGTACGATATCCCCATCCTGGGACTCTGTGAATATTCTCCCATCATCACACTTTATCATCAGGCCTGAAACGGCAGACGCGTCGCCCCATGTATTGTTCATGATGAGATTCATAGTGGAGTCACTTCCAGTGTGATTAAAGACTAACTTTACTGCAATGTCCTCTTTTACCCTCTCGTTTTGAATCATGTTGGATTCCTCCTTTTGCTGGCTTATCACGCTCTGACTGTTGTTATATGTGACAAACATTCCAATAATGGTTATAGCTATTACTACAATGCCAATCGCAACAATGATTCCCATAAAACCAAATCCTCCCTTACGATAAAAGCCTCAATCAATCTCCCCGTCTGGCAGTCCGGCAGATTTTGATGAGATTTTTCCAAACTCAAAGTTGATCTTTGCAATGTCGTCTTTTTCTGGCATTACCAGAATTCCCATCATCTCAACATCAGACAGCACAATGCTCTTTGATGCTCCAAACATTGGAAACGAGAGGTTTCCTGTGTGTATTTTGGCAATGTGCTTTGGTTTCAGATTTTTTGACTTGAAGGCCCTGGTTGGGAAGACACCCTCTATTGCGTCAATGTCATCCTTTTTTCCTCCTCCTGCAAACATCTTGCACAGAAACAGGCTTCCTGACTGTATCTTTTGCTGGGCAATTTTGATCTTGTTTTGACCCACTGCAGTTGCCTTTCCGGAACCTGATGAAAAGAACCTGAACATGCTGTCTGGAGACTGTCCACGTCCAAGCATTCTGATGTACTCATTTATCGGTTGTGCAGAATCAAGACGCCTTACATACAGTGCCAAAAAGGAGTTCCCTGACACTTCAGCGTTAAACATATCGTAGATTGATGTACGCTCCATCTCCTTTGGGGTTATTGGTATTGCGCAGTGGCGCCTCATTGAGTATTTTCGGTACATGGAATAATTCTCAAAGTCAAAGTCAGGACACAGTACTGCCTCCACTCCGTCCATTCCGTCCAGTGTCACCCTGTGCTGCTCACTGACACGGATAAAGATCCGTACCTTGAGATTGTCTCTGCATACAACCAAAAGAAACCTCTCAAAGTGCGATAGCATCTGTCTCATGTTTGTCTCCCCTGCCTCTTTGTCATCTATTCTGTACGGCCTTATCTCATACCATCTGTTTTTGATCATTCTAGCACCCGTGTCTTACCGCCCAGTCATGAGACCCAAACTCACTTGAATTGCAAAATGAAGTTATCACGTATCCGATTCCAGACTCCAAAAGATACTCGTTAAGATTCACGCCATTGCAGTGAATCACGCCGATTATTCTTTCATAGCTTCCCTGTGTCTGAAAATCATCCTCGTCTACAATAACCTCAGAGCCTACAGGACAAATGCCTGCAACCAGATCCTTGGCATAAGGTCCTGCACTCTCAGACAGCTCAGGAGCTGACGCAAGTGCAAATCTGATATTCTGTCCGCCTGTTATCTTTATGGTATCACCGTCAATTATCCTCACCGCATGAGTCTCGATGCACCTTGCGTTTCCAATGCATGATGGCGCGGACTGAATGTTGTCGTTTTCAGGTGGTGGTACTGCGTCTGGCTGCAGACTGCCACCAAGCGGTGACACAATCTCCAATGTCTCTGAATATGCAAATACTGGAATTGTAAGAGTTCTATAATCAGACCTGGCATTATCTTCGGTGTGTTCTGTTTCTTTGCCGTCAAGATATACTACAAATGTAGTATCCTCTCCATTCTCACCATCACGCGCATCCAAAACATCTCTTGGAATTCTTACAACCAGGTCAGCGTCAACTGCGTTCTCAGACTGGTCAAAAAACAGCACCACAGAATCGTCGTACTTGAATGTCTCATGAATTATCCTACCTTGAATATCAAAGGATATCTGCTGGGCTTGCACATCATCTTCATCACCGCCGCCCGCATCGGAAGAAGAAGAAGTACCTGCCGTATTTTCTTTTCCTGTCTTCACTGCTGAGAGACTGTCAAAGTCAAATGACGTGGTCGCAGTTGCAGTGCCGTGATTTATTGTGGCTGACATCTTGCCGATAATATCCCAACTGCTTGTGTTTACCTCTATATGGTATGTGCCGTCCTCGTCAATTGACACTGGAATTGATGAGAAAGGCATGCCTTCAATCTCTGTCTGAATTATAGCTGAAAATGAGTTTACAGATGTTCTGGATGCAATCCCATCAAAGCTGATTGTCTCGCCCCTTGTGTAAAAGTCCTTCTCAGTTGATATGGAAAGTATCTCTGTGCTTGAGGCGGGGTTTGACGGATCCAGTTTTCTGTCAAGCCATTCCAAGAACTGCTCATACAGCTTGTCTGAATCAATGTCAAGTCCTGGAATTATGGAGCCTGCATTATCTGCATCGTTTTGTATTTGCGGAATATCCTCCTGCAGTTCCGGTGCGGTGGCTGGTTCTTTTGGGATTTTGTCTGGTGCTGCAGGATCTGTCTCTGGAATGTCTGGCACTGCCTGCTCTATCTTGCTTGTGTGAATCAGCTTGAACCAGAACTTATTGTCAACGTATGTGTCCCTTAGTATGATGGTGTCAGTTAACACCTTGCCCTCAAGTGGAAAAGCAATGCCATCTGCAATGCTTACCTCTACAATCGGCCTGTCTGATAGATACTTTACAGTATGAACTCCATTGTCATAAAACAGATTCTCGTACTGGTACTGCGGATGCTTTGAGGTCACAATCACTACAAAGTCTTTGTCGTGGCTTACCCATTCCTCACCCACACGGATTATGGGGGGAATCTTATACACGTTTCCACTGCCGACAGATATCTTTCCGCCTATGAGCATTATTGTGTCGTATATCGAATCAGCATATCTGTTACCGGCAGGATGCGTTGTCTTTAACTCAAATCGGTCACTGGAAAGAAATGTGTAATGCTGTATGTTTGCAGGATCCGCATTTTTGGCATACCTGATGTTCATCGAGTCCACATCAAAGTCGCCTGTCGCCTTTTGGTTTGTCCCAAGATATCCATACTCGTCAGGTGTTAGATATCCCAGAACCTCCTGAATCCTTGCATTGACTATCCAGTATGATCCAAAGTCATCTGCGGTCTTTCCGGCAAACTCCAATGTCGCCTCATAGCACACTGCATTGGGTTTTGTAACGCATATAAGATAACCGTACACATCGCCTTCTTCCAGTCCTTCCCCAAGACTCCATCTCGCATCATGCGCAATTATGTCTTCGGCCAGTCCGCCATATGCAGACAGCAGTGATGACAGTGGCAGCAATAGCGCTATCAACATCATCAGCGATATACTCAGTGATGCCCGTCGTGATAGTGATGGCAGTTGTGGCATTAGCATTGACGGAAAACTCATTGAATCACCTTGAAAACAATCTCTCTTTTAGTTAATACAGGACCTGTGGTGCCATCTGGAAGTACCTCACACACTGCAACTGTCTTGCTTCCGGCACATTCGTCAGGATCAAGGATTGCAGTCACCAGTCCTGCCGATGAAGATATTGTAGTTGTTACTGGCGTATCGTCAAGTAAGATTCTCACCTTTTGTTTTATGACAAGCCCCGTTCTGGTTTTTAACTTAATATCTATTGTCACTGGAGAGTTTGGTTCGACATTTACAGTCATTGGCTCTATTACATCTGGCTTGCTTGCAATGATCTTCTGCCCTGTTGCCTTTCCAAGCATCTTTGATGACTTGCCAAATACCTTTGACTTTGTCTTTGTCTTTTTTGGATCTTTTTTGCCGTACAGTCCAACCGTTCCCTTGAGGTATGCATACAGTCGTCCCTCATACGATATTACGGGAGGGCGAATCATTGCAAATAATATTACTATTATGAACGCGGCTGCGCCATACGAGATATTGCCTGTTGCCTGCATTGTGCCAAACAAAAGTGGCAGCCCGACACCAAACATGATGATTGACTGGTGACCGTTGATGAATCCGATAACCGGAAGTGTGATGATGGCCTGTGACAGTGATGTTGATTTCCAAAACCAAAACATCTTAAATTCTGTGTAACTCAATGTATGGAAATAATCCATTTGCATTTAAGCACTGTTGGCGGGAGATCCTATGCCGTTCACGGGTGGGTGGCACTCAATTGTATGGGATTTTGCTTAGAATTTCAGGTACGAGCAGTATCGGCAGCAAGTGAATTGGCACCCACACTGCAAGTGGCAGCCATATTGATGTGATCAGGTGCTTTTTTGCCTTTGCCCTGTTGGTCTTTTTATGAATCGCATAGCATACAAGACCTGAGACAAACCAGAAAAATATGTGTCCAAAATACCACCACTTTGAGATCGTCTTTTCAGTGTCTTTTGTTTCCGTCATTTTTCCTTATCATTGATATGATCTCTTTTGCGTCTTCTTTTGGTATTGCATTTATTATGCCGATTCTGTTTATGCCAAGCGATGTTGCCATTCCGGGTGCCGTGATTTCTATGCTGGATGTGAACCTTCCCTGCACAAGGTTTGTCGTTGTGATTTTTTTGTACGGATAATACTCTACATGCTCGCGCCACCCAAAGAGCATCGGGTTTCTGATTATGATTTTTCTGTCTGTGGAAAATATTATGTTTGGTGTGATCGGGGAACCGCCAGGAAAGAACCTGTGTTGCCGTGCAACTATTCGGATATGCTCACCTTCATCTAGCATGTGTACAATTTTGCGAATCTCCTCTATTTGTTTGGGGTCTTCGATGTGTGTGTATTTGCCGATGTTGTATTCTTTTTGAGGACGGCGTTTGAACATCAGAATATCCTGCTTCCAATTCTGCTTGATTTTTCAAAGCACCTGTCTTGCAGACAGATGATTACGTTTTCTAGCATATCTGCAAAAAGGAAGACTGTATTTAAGGGGAATTCCTGTTAAATTGTAATCGTATTTTTGTATTTGATGAAAGTCGAACTGCAGATTGAAAACGTGGTGACAAAGACAGAGTGCTGCAAGACTTTTGATGTTGACGCGCTGGTAAAGTACAATGGGGCGTTTCGTGACATAGGTTTTCCTCCTGCAAAGTTTCGCTTCATGCGTCCCAAAAAACAAGTTACAGTCAACGTGTACAAGACAGGAAAGATAATCTGTCTTGGTGCAAAGTCAATAGAGAGGGCAATAGAGTACACAGAACGCATCATGAAAAAGCTTGACATTACGGACTCGTCAGAGATCACAGTAACGCGTGTAATGATGTCCGGACACTTTGTTGAAAAGGTGAACGTCTATAATGCAATACCTCTGATTGAAAAGGCAAGCAGATTCATAGGAATTGACTGCAACACAACAGGTCATGCTGCAGTAGTTGCCATACCTCATACAGGCAAAATACACAAGCTTGGAAAATCAGCCATTCATACGCATTCAAAATACAAGGCAGTTAGAAAGAAACTGCAAAGACAAGGAAAATTCTCACTGCTTAAAAAAATAAAAAACAAGGAATCAAGAATTGTAAAAAACATCAATCACCACGTTTCAAAAAAGATTGTCTCAAAGAATCAGGGAATCGTTTTGGAAAACATCAAGGGAATCAGAAAACTCTACAGAAAGGGAAACGGTCAAGGAAAAAAATATCGTGGAAGAATGAACTCCTGGAGCTACTACGAGCTACAGCGACAGATAGAGTATAAAGCTAAATGGGCTGGACTTCCAGTCCGATATGTAAGGGCAGTAGGAACATCATCAAAATGTGCGGTATGTGGAGTCAAGCTAATCTCCGAAGAGCACAGAAAGATGTGGTGTCCTAGTTGCAGAAATGTAGTTGATAGGGATATCAACGCAGCCAAAAATATCTTGGCTAGAGGGATGAGGTTCGTCCCCGACGGGTCACAAGTTGAAGCGGTGAAGCAGTCAAAAGATGCAGAGCAGATTGTGGTCAGTAAGTCTCCAATGATTCTCTACAATTGAAGGATCTGACGAAGACTTTACAGAACCAAAAATAGATGTCAACTACCCTGGCCTGACACGTACAGTGTATGCATCGGAGATTAGAGTGTCCTCACCAGATTCAAACTGAAGCTTCAGGGTTAACCTGTCAGAGATGTTTACTACCTTGCTGATGTCTGGACTGGTTGTTTCTGTAACTTCAATTTTGAACGCATTGGTTCTGCCGCCTTCAAGTACAGACTCTGTCACTGTACCTACCGCATCACCAACAGAGAATCCTTTGAAAGTTCCAATCCCTAAAGCAGCAGTACAACCGGTGAAAGTGGCAGCGCATCGGTTGGATGAAGCAGTGCCGTCTGTCAAAGTCAGAATTCCGGTATCGGCATCCTGTATGATTCTCAAATCAGACACACTGATACTGTCAATGTAGATCTCAGAAACGGTTATCTGGCCGATGTTCTTGATTGCTCCGGTAATGCTTAGCGTGTCCCCGTCAAGCAGTGCGCTGAGTGTGGTAACTGTAATTCCACTGTTTGACAGGAATGGATCTGCCTGCTCCTGGAAAATAAAGTATAATCCGCTACCGGCAGCAGCAGTGACTCCCAATGTGATAATCGTTCCAAATATTGCAGACAGTGCAGCTTTCTTTGTTCGTGCTAGATGTCGTTTTCGTTGTTTATCATTCTCAATATTCATTGATTTGAAATATTTAGAACTATTTAAGCACCGTGAGCGGGAAATTCCAACCCTAAACGGTGTGGGCTTTCTCGCCCTGATACTGTAAAAAATTCATGAGTTTGCACGAAGAATTATGCCATACAGCTCGTCAACTGCACTGCGAATCGCCTCCTCATCAGGTCCGCTACAACTTATCTTTATTGGCTCGACTGTAGCAAATATGTGCGTTGAGGTATTTCTTCCAGTAATGACTATTGCCTGAAACGCCTCGGTGTCAACTACCACATTATATCTTGCCTTTTCAATCAGAGGTATTGCGTTATAGACGTTCACCTTTTCAACAAAGTGTCCGGACATCATTACACGCGTTACTGTGATCTCTGACGAGTCCGTAATGTCAAGCTTTTTCATGATGCGTTCTGTGTACTCTATTGCCCTCTCTATTGACTTTGCACCAAGACAGATTATCTTTCCTGTCTTGTACACGTTGACTGTAACTTGTTTTTTGGGACGCATGAAGCGAAACTTTGCAGGAGGAAAACCTATGTCACGAAACGCCCCATTGTACTTTACCAGCGCGTCAACATCAAAAGTCTTGCAGCACTCTGTCTTTGTCACCACGTTTTCAATCTGCAGTTCGACTTTCATCAAATACAAAAATACGATTACAATTTAACGCTAACTGCCACCGTACAAGTACGGCGGTCTTCTCGCCGTGTGATTATAATTTCCCCTTAAATACAGTCTTCCTTTTTGTAGATATGCTAGAAAAACGCAAAGAAGAATCAGATAGTATTGGAAAATACCAGGGCATACTTACCAGTGTAGTAATTGCTGCAATGATCATGTGGATTGCACCGATAATGATTCCGTATCTAGTCGGCCTTGAAGGCGAAGACGTAGACGGAAACCAGCTGTCTGGTGAAGATCTGTTGTTTGCGCCACCTTCAGATTCAGAGCTTCCCGAGGAGATATCTGACAGGATAAGCGGGCTGTTTGGAATCCTGATGTGGTTTGCAAGAATCGTTCTGATCTTTGGTGTCATAATTGCAGTAATCATACTGCGTATAAGACAAACAGAACCCCAGAACATGCCGATCGCTTTAAACGAAAAGTGCCTGTGTTGAATAGCATATACCATTTTTTTATCATCGGGTTCACAGCATCGTTCATACTGTTTGCAAGTGTCATTTTTTCTGATCAGATAAAGCCCTACGAGGGCGCAATGATTGCAGCAGGCATTGTGGCGTACAGCGTGTCATTTTATCTTGATGTAAAATCCACTTGGAGGTTTGGCAGAAGGCGCGTGGCCACTATGGAGTCCTCACCGGTTTTTCGAATTATGATAAAAAGGTACGGGTTTGCATCAGCAGTACTCGTCCAGATTGCGACAGAGGCAGGTCTTGCATTTGTCATTGTTCCATACTTTGTAGGATACAGTCTTGATGTGATGATATCTTCTGTATCGCTGTTTCTGTTTGGTGTGATGCACATTGTCGGGTTTAGCTCCAACCGCGTCCTGATAAAAAAATGAGGTTCTGTTGGGTATCCACAGAAGACACAACAGGACCATATGTTGACCTTTGTGCAAATTTGCACAGAGGTTCTGTCAACTGAGACTCGGCATTTGAGTCCGCCAAAGGCGCAGCAGAACTTCCGATGACAGAACTTAGTTTATCATCACACGGCGAGAAGACCGCCGTACAAGTACGGTGGCAGTTCACAGAACAGCTGACCCTTTTAAGTGAACTGGCAATCTCAAGTCGTGTTAGGTATTACAAAGAAAAAGTCAAAAAAGCCTGCAACGCCAAAGCCAAAGAAAAAAAATGACGTCTCATATGGAATAAGCCCCACAAACTATCTTATCCTATCACCGGACGAAAAGACGCAGGTGCTGCGTTCGTTCATCAACGTCATACGTTCCATTGAAAAAAAATTACAGATTACAATTGTAAACCAGACAATCCACACAACCTTTGCCGGAAAGGATTATGACTATGTTGAAAAGATGGCGTACTTTACGTCAAGGCAGGATCTCGGCGTTGCGCTGCTTGGTACGGGGTTCAAGTCGACAAGGCAGGACGAGCCGATTGCATTCAAAGTTGCAAAGGAGAAAAGATCACATCTTGAGATGGTTGATGGGACATTCTGGAGGACGTATGTCATTTATGATTTCTCAAGAAAAATAGAGCCGGCATGGGTCAACCAGCTCTCTGCAATATGCGATATGACAAATGTGAGCATATCCCCTATGAAGGTAAGCTCTGCAAAGCGCATGCTCGTAACGCATGCAAACACCCTGGAATCCACAACAGGAAAGAGACAGCACCAGGAGGCGGCAGATGCAAGGGAGGTTGTAGACATGCTGGTAAAGAACCAGACGTCAGTTTACGAGTGTGGGATCACGGCAGTAGTCACTGCCACTAGCAGAAAGGAGCTAAAGTCAAGATGCAGGGAGTTTGAGAGAAACGCAAAGATGAGACAGATAAAGTTTCTTGCCGTAAACAGCAAGCAGAAAGACACCCTTGATGGCTGGGGGCACAAGTTCCTCTTTGAGGAGATGTCATGCTCTGTGTTTTATCCGTTCGAATCCTCAGACATGATAGAGGCAGACGGTGCAGGTGGCGTGTACATTGGCACAAACGAGCTTACCGGCACCCCTGTAATCTATGACTACCTGAACAGGACAAACTACAACATGACGATTCTGGGATCATCGGGGTTCGGAAAGTCAGTTGCAGCAAAGACATACATTGATAATTTTTATGCCATGATTGCAGAAAAGTACGGACCAGACCAAAAGATAATGTCGTACATCCTGGACCTGCACGGGGAATATGTGGAGCTTGCAGGCTATCTGAAAATGGACGTGATGGACCTGATGGGACGTGGAGAGATGGGCCTTGATCCGTTTACGCTTCTGGAGTCAAGTGACATGGCAGTTGACTTGATTACAGATGTGGCAAACATGCCACCAGAACTCAAATCACTTACGCTTTCAATGGCAGGCGGTGTGAGGTCAATCTCAGAGATGGTACGCAGACTTGAAAACGACTCCACTGACAATGCCGAGGACTGCCGAAAGGCGTCAACTTACCTGCTGCAGTTCGTAAAGGGCGGTCTTGCAAAGATGTTTGGCGGTGAGATGAAGATCAAAGACCGAACAATAATTGCAATGAGAAAGGCAACAGAATCCGACATCAACTCAATGCTGATTGCACTGACCATGCAAAAGATATGGATGGACATAATAAGCGCGCCAAGACACGTGTCAAAGCTGCTAGTTATTGAGGAGGCGTGGTTCGTACTGCGCCTGCCCTCAACTGCTGCAATACTTTCAAACATTGCACGTTCTGGAAGAAAAGAAAACCTGCATCTCATAGTGATGACTCATGACATTGATGATTTTCTACAAAACGAGTACGGCGCGGCTATCCTCAAAAACTCTGCTACCGTGTTTCTGCTGGGACTAAAGGCATCAACTGCAAAGACACTCCAGGAGGTGCTTGACCTGTCTGACAATGAAAGAGACGAAATAACATACCTTGACAAGGGACAGGCAATAATGCGTGCAGACAGAAACCGAGTGAAGCTAAAGGTAAAGCCCACTCCAGAGCAGCTAAAGATATTCAATACGGCAGCATCAGGCTTTGTGCCCACGGGTGACTGAGGAAGAGGGTTCCGTACTTGTACGGTGGCCTTCTCGCCGTGTGATTATAATTTACAAAAAATTGTACGGATTTCATCAAAAACAGACAAAAATGACACCGATATTCGCATTTCAAGTGACCCCAAATTTTTTGACTTTTCTGAAAAATGGGCAAAAATTTTGGCACTAGGCGTGGCTTTTTACACTTAGCTACATAAATTTATGTAGCTAAGTGTAAAAACGAATTTCGCTATTAAAAACTTGGAAAAACAGAGAAATTTGTCTCCAAAATAGTAAAAGCATTCCAGTATAAATAAGTTTGGTTCTGGGTAATCTGGGCTCTGTCAAGTTAGCGGGTGTTAGCTAGAAATTTTATCCGTGTCAAGTGTCGGGTGTTTTAGTTCTTAAAATCAACCCTGTATGATGACATAATACGCAGAGAGTGGGATTCGAACCCACGGTTCGGTAAAGAACTGATGCTCAAGAGACAACCACTCTAGACCTTACTAAGCAATCTCTGCATAAGTCCCAAAAATCATAATGCAATATAAAATACAATGTCCTAGTGGGATTCTTTACCTTTTTGCCTTCCCAACTAGAACGTTACTGTCTAATCGTGATTTGCAAGGGCACGACACACAAGACAGAATACCAAGAATCGAGGCATTTTATATTCAAAAAATTCACATATAACTTTACCGTGCTGGAAATTACTGTAACATACTGTACGGTTCTGTAAAGTCTTCGTTTGTCATGAACCTGAAACTATCAAAGACATCTCTTAGCTCGTCTTTTTTGTCGTGGAACTGCCAGACGCACTTTACTTGTTTCTCTAGTTGTTGTTGCTGCTCTTGTTTTTCTAGATTCTTGAGGTGGCTCATTTGTTTTCAGTCTCTTTGATCCATTTTTTAGTCGCTTCGCGGATGTTGCGTTTTTTTGTGTCCACTTTCAACGGGATATAGATTCCATTGTCTGTGACGACGAGATCCAAAGAGTCTCCACGTTTAATGTTGTAGTTGTCCCGGATTACTCTTGGCAACAACAGAGCATGGGAATTTCCAACTTTCAGGACACTACTAGACAAAATAAGTGGCATGTTGTTATTGTGTTTTATGTGTACTTAAGTATTACTACTGTTACTATCTTTGTAAAAATATTTATATACCACGCTGACTATACTATAGCATGATAAGAATCAGAAAAGACGAGTACATTCGAAGGAGATACGACGCCAAAATAAAGGGGTATGGTGACGGCACGTTGTTTCTTACAAACAAGCGACTTTGCTTCGAGTCCTCAAAGCACGGCGTATGCTTTAATCTGGAGCTGGCTCACATCTGGGATTGGCTGGCAAAAAAGAAAAAGATCCGCATAAGATGGCAAGAGCTATATCCGGGTCAGTCTCAAATTCCATTTGATTCAGAGATTTTTTCAGTTGACATTGAACTCATAAAGAAAAACGGCTACAGGGCAGATCCAGAAGAGGTTCACTTTGCATTGTTTTACGCTTACACTGACGAGATGAAGTACGGCTATGATGGTCTTGGTTGGCATGTTAATGAGAAAAGAGAGTTGCATCACAGATACGATTTGACGCCACAAAAGTACAAAACAAGTGGAATGCGAGAAGTCATGGAAGTTAAGCAATGGCAAGTAGACATCTTAGAGGAGCAGGAACTGCTAAAGGCGGCAGGCATTGATGAAAAACAAAGATATGAACTGCTCGGAGATTTTGTGGCGTATGGAGATGAATGGGTAGAGTTCTTCAAGAAAAACACTGGCAAGACACAGCTCGAGCAAGACATCTTCATCAGAGTAGTGAATAGAAAAGCTTGGCAAAAAGATGGTATTTTTGATAAGGTCTATGGATTGAAAACAAAAGAGCAAATAGAAAAAAGACTGAAAAACAGATCTGAAAGCACATCTCACGACGAAAACACAATTAAGCATTTAAAACAAGACATCGCAAAGTATGAAAAGGAAAACAACACCGAGAAACTCACCGAGGTCTTTCCACCAAGCCACGCAAAGCCTGGCGAGCAACCTGTAAGATATATGAACGTCTTTGGTGCTGATGATTGTCAAGTCCATTCCAGCAACCCAAGACAACACATTCCAAATCTAGGTGGAACTCGACATGACATGGTAAAAAATTTGACACGCAGATTGCCTGTATGGAAGCGACTGGAGGAAATATTGACTCCAATGAGATTCGAGTTTCATTCTCAATATGAGGAAGTGAGATTTGCAGTAACTATGAAGCTCTTAGAAAAAATTGAGAAGGGCGAGGATATTTCAAACTATGTGCCAAAAGTAGAATTGCCAGAATCAAAGACAATTTGGGCTGAAAAACACATTACAGAATACATTCAAAAAGCATCATAACAAAAAAAGGGAAATCATTTAATCAAGTGCGTCGACGTTTTTGGTATTTGCCTTGATTTGATTTCGCAGGTCTTTTTCATCGATATGGCGTCTTTCTGACATCTCTGCGACGGCTCTTTGGCTTGCGACGTTTGGGTCAATACTGCGATCAGCAGACGTTATTGAAGATACTATCGAATCCATGTCTGCTTGTGTCGGATTATTTTGTTCCATCGCGGTATTAATCTTGCCCTTCCATTCTGCGATTTTTTCAGCTTGGGCTGGAGTTGTGTGTCCCTCGTTTTTTCTTTGTAATGTATTAATTGACTCATTCACAGCTTCAATGTTTTCATCTTTCGTCTTTGTATGATCATATTTCATTGGATTTCCATTTCCGTCTGTAATTCCAGACTGACCCATTTGTCCAACAAATCCAGGTGTCTGGTTTGCAGTGGGATCAGATGTAAACATCTCGTCAATTGCACCGTGCTGCTGCGCCTTGTCTGCGAACTGCGGACCTCCTCCACCTCCGCCACTTTGTGCAGCAGACTGCATGCCGTGGCCTACTGCTGCAGGATTCAGACCGCCACCCAAACCGGGAACCATGCCGACACTGCCGTGAGACTGAAGGAGTCCGCCTCCAAAACCTCCCAGGCCACCCTTGAGCATGGCAAGGCCTCCGCTTCCCTTGTTTTTCATGGCGCCGCTCACACCGCCTGTGGCTGCCATGCCCGTAACCATTGCTGCTGACTGGACTGCAGAGGACACTGTCTGTGTCGCCATCTGCGTTGCAGACTTTAGTAAGGGAACCATCAGGACAGGCAGTGTGACTGCAAAGAACACGACACCGATTGCGGTAATCCACGTATGCACGTGATCAAAGCCGCCGCCTGTCTGCGGAGTCTGCAAAATTGCGCCGGCACCAACCACCAGGATCACAGAAGACATCAGCGGTATCAGCATCAGGGCGGGTATTGCGTCAATGAACTTGTTTGCAATCTCGTCGCCCTTTGGAATTAGCGACAGCATCAAAAAGAGTGGAAGTCCTGCAACAACCATCGCAGTCAGCATGTCAGTCATTATGCCGATGATCAAGGCCATTATGAATATCTGAAGTCCGACAAGTGCCTTTGTCAGGCCGAGGAAAATGTTTGTAAAGGCGCCCTCTGTGCCCTTCTGGATAGAGTCCCCCAAATCACCCATCCAGTTGCTTGCAGAGTCGATGTTGAGGCCCGTGCTGTTTTTCAAATCGGGAACATGCGTTGAGCGGAGCATCTGGCCAAAGACATACCTTACCTTAAAGTCGGGCTTGCAGATCTCCTCGTACCTGTGGCCGTGCAAGTCAACTATGTTGCTGTCAGTCTTCTGGCGGTCTGGAATGAACGGCGAGTCGTGATACTTTGACACCGCGAGAGACGGCGAATCATAATACTCGGCAGGGCACGGGTTCTGCTCGTCAAAGGAGTACAGTGGGTTTAGAATCCACCTGGATACGTCCTCGATTACGAGCGTTGTTCCGTCCCAGAATGGGGGAAACACAAGAATCACAAGCAGAAACAGCACTCCCTTTGAGAGTATCTTGTTTGACGTGCCGGCCCTCACAATTCCTGTCTCAGTTGATTCCAGCACTCGTGCGATTCCGGCGTAGATGAAAGCAATGACCATGGCACCAACTGCAATGTATCGCATCTGCACGTACGTGTCAAACATCTCGTTTCCGCCCTCACCTGTATCAGTTACCTCGTATCCGAATCCCGGCGTGACAAGTACGAGGTCAAGGTAGGTGCTCTCTATGATCCCTCCAAAGCTGATGACAACGCCGACTAGGGCAAATATCATGACAATCACGCCGCCAATCATTATCATTGATCCAAACGCCGGGCTTTTTGCTTGCATCACACCAAAATTGCCGTTACAATATAAGGCCAATTTTGTCCTCGGTTCTGTCAACTGGCACTCAACATTCGAGTCCGCCAAAGGCGCAGCAGAACCAGAACCCCAATGGAGTACAAAAAATGAGGGATGCCAAACCCGCCTTGATCGATAACTTTTTAATTTCCAAAAATAATACAATATTGCCTGACAAGCAATATATGAGAATTACAAAAATCAGGGCAAGAAAGCCCACACCGTTCAGGGTTGGGATGAATCGCCCAAAGACTTCAAGTATCAGAAAAACATTATGATATCATTGAACAAATCAAAAAATATTGGATTTGAGATCAACACGAGAATCAGTAACACAGATGATTCAGTTCTCATTGGCTCGAATATTAATCAAAATCTAAAAAATGCGAATATAAAAAAAATCAATGCATTACTCTACATTGTTGAATCATGAACCTCTAATTGAAAGATATGTGGATGTTAGTAAATTAGCTGGAGAAACTCACAAATTAATTGCATTACAAATAGTTGCCACAGAGAAAACATATTCGTCAGAAGAAGGAGATGATTTCAAATTGACACTGACAAAACGTGGTATGATCATACTTAAAAATTTACAAAATATGGTGATGATATGAAATGGTTGCATAGACGTAATAACAAAGCATCGAGGACTAGTCTTGAATGAAATAGATGTGATGAAAAAAGCGTTAGCTGATTCAGATGATGCAGTAAAATTAAAAAACATGAATGAAGAGTTAATGCAACATCTTTCAGGCTCTGTTTACTGGCTAATCAAATATTCTGAAAAATACAACATTACATTACCCAAAAAGGAAGAATTGATACGAATGGTTGAAAAGGCAGATCTTATGATTAATCAAATGACTCAAAGAGCCGATCCGACGATTTTTGACAAAGAGAATTTCCGACGTAGACTTGACAGAACCCGAAAAATGGATCAAGGAGACTGAAAACAAATGAGCCACATCAAGCAACAACAAGTCAAAAAAATAATTTCTACGAGTCCATATTAACAACAAGGTTATTATTCTACCAGATGTTCACATGTAAATTATGTCAAAAAAAATAAAACAAATTATAGAAAAAATTGAACGTGAAAGTTACCAAAACCAGACAGTAGTTCACCGAGCAAATAATTATGATGATGAATTGGATCCTGATTGTTTAAGATTGAGTTCACATTCATAAAAAATGCCAAATTTTAGTGACATTCAGAAAGAAATTGAACACGAAGATATTCCCACCAAGTATATTATGACAGGTGAAGAAAAAAAGAAGTTGAAAAAATCAGTAGAAAAGAGCCTAAAACAAAACAAGCTAGTCTATGAAATGCTTCATGACCTTTAATGTCATAACATCTGATGAAATTATTTTCATTCATGAAATAATTGAAAAGAACTTTGGGTTGCCTAAAGGGCATATCAAAGTTGGCGACTTGGAAACATTACTTGAAAAAAGCAATGGCGTACCATTTTCAGAAAACCGTTATGATTTGTTCATGCAAGCGTCAATTATTTTTGAAGGAATAGCAAGACTGCATATTTTTACAGACGGAAACAAAAGAACTGCATTAGAAGCAACAAGACAGTTTCTAAGTCAGAACAACCACGTTTTTATCATTCCACTAAGTGGAACCAATTTCATATACAATGTGGCAAGGAATGAAACCCATGATACTGACGGGTTAGTATCTGACATTTCTGTATGGGTAAAAACGCATTCAGCAAAAATAAGTGAACGGTATAAAATTGCAGGTTTGCTGTTTTTACATCTTCTGCTGCCTTTGAAACTGGTTAATTTTTTCTCAAAGATAAAACTAAATCGAATCAGCAGGTGGATACTATACAGATATTTAGAAAACGAGGATCCAAAAATAACAGAGCTCATGTTTTCAATCTATGAAAAACAGCTCGGTCTTTTTCAACCATCAGCAAAAGGGCATGAAAAACAAGACAAGACACCTTAGTGCAAATTTGCACAAAGGCTCTGTCAATCGATTCTCATCATTTGAACTTCAACTACACAATAGGCGTTTCCTGATATGACCATCCTCGTTCCTCTATGATTTCCTGTCATCCGTATTAATCCTTCACTGTTCTTTTTTCTGAACTGACATGCAGTACGTTCACCTTGTATTGCATCATTTGTGCGATAATGAATTGGCATGTCATTCTAACTTTTCAGTAATTTGTTCACTTTCTTTTAATTCAGACATTACATCCATCACCATTTTTAGATCTAAATCATATTCATTAGCTATGTCACTTGGATAAAATGCCTGACCAGTACTGATTTCTTTTAATACAATCTTCTTTACACTTTCTCTATCCAAGTCAAAATTATCCTCATCTTTGCTTGCTTGTGTTTCATCCAATCCATGAATCCTGACCATATCCCACAATGTTTTATTCTCCGTTAACAGTCTTTCCATTAACTCACACAATTCACTAGTCAGATATGTCAAACTGTTCACGTCGCCATATTCATTTTTCTGGAATTCATCTTCTCTGCTATGTCTGAATCTATTTTGCCTTTAACTTTCTTTGGAATTTGACATTCAATTGACATCAACTCCAAATCACTAAATACACTTTCTAAAACCTCACTTACGAACAATCATCATCCGATGGTATAATTATGGCATTAGCCCAAAAATTATTAGAAATTGTCACGTTATAAAAACCCAAGAATTAATGTGAATATGAGTTCCGCCAAAGGAGTTATGATTGGCATTGTCGTACTAATTATTATTGGAGTTGCAGTAGCTTCTGCAGTACAAATCGTAGATGCGGGGCATAGAGGTGTTTTACTGCATTGGAATGCAGTTGATGTAACTGCCCAACCTTTAGAAGAAGGGCTTCACTTTGTAATGCCATTTGCAGATTCTGTTGTCAATATGGAAGTTAGAACACTAAAGTTTGTAAAATCAACATCTTCAGCATCTAAAGACCTTCAGACAGTTTCTACTGAAATTACAGTAAACTACCATCCATCTCCTGATTCAGTTAACTTCCTCTACAAAGAAGTTGGTCTTGACTATGAGAACAGAATTATCACGCCAACTGTAGAAGAAGTTGTAAAACAAGTTACTGCAAACTATAACGCTGAGGAATTAATCACAAAAAGACCACAAGTAAAATCTGACATTGAAGCACAGATTAACAGTCGTTTGGTTGGCTTTAACGTTATTACAGAAATAGTATCAATTACTGACTTTCAATTCTCAGCACTATTTGCACGAGCAATTGAAGATAAAGTAGAGGCAGAACAAAAGGCACTAAAGGCAGAAAATGACCTTAGAAGAATCGAGGTAGAGGCAAGACAACATGCGGCAGAGGCAGAAGGTATTGCTGCAGCAAACATTGCAGAAGCAAACGGTGAAGCCGAAGCAATTAGAATTATTAACGAAGCCCTATCATCCAACCCTAACTATTTGGAATGGCTAAAAACACAAGCATGGGATGGAAGATTACCATTGGTAGTTGGTGAAGGCGGAACACCATTTATTGCAATCCCAACTGAATAATTCCTGTCTAATTCTTTTTCTCAGCATCTGATTTGTCTCTTACAGTGCTGTGTTTCTCAACGTGACTAGTTTGCCCAACTAATTCTACCAAACAAGCTTTGGATCAGAACATTTTGTATTATTTTATGAATAGGAATTGGAAAAAATACAACACATCACTAGTTAGACGTGGGGAAATCATGCTCTCCTTTGATGCCGTGGAACAGTGGGGTACAGAACTCAAGGAGATGAACCACAAAAAGGAAGGACGTCAGTATATCTATCCTGAATCCTTCATGGAGGCACTAGGGGAAGTGACGCTTGTGGAGAGTGCAAAGCATTCAATGAAACAGGAAGAGGCCACCGTACTTGTACGGTGGTAGTTCACTCTTCACCTTTACCACCAGCAGCACCGCCGTCTTTCTCAGGACTGGACATAGCGCTACCCTCGTGCGCCGTTATTCCGCCTTTGATGCCACCAGACACGCTGCCCTTGAACCCACCTTTTGCGTAACCCTGTATTGCGCCCTTTCCTGCCATGGCAGTGATGAATAACGCCGTAGTTACTGCCGATGTCATCACCTGCATTGTAGATCCTACAACTGATGAGAGCAGTGGCACCATTAGCATCGGAATGGATACTGCAAAAAATACCACGCCAAGCGATGCAATCCAGACATATATCAGAGTGGTGTCAAAGCCTGCAATTATCTCACCTGTGTTTGCAGTGCCTGCCGATGCGATAAAGCTCGCACCGACACTGATTACAATTGCAGAGACCAGCGGTATGAGGTACAGTCCCGGCAGTGCCTGCAGGAACTTTGCGACGATTTTGTCAAAGCGCGGAATCAGCGACAGTGCCAGGAACAGCGGCAGTGACACAATCACCATCGCAGTCAGCATGTCAGTCATCATGCTGATTATCATGGACAGCAGTGAAACGTTGATCACTATTATTGCCTGTGCAAACCCGAAAAACGTGTCTGCCAGCACGTTTGTAAACGCGCCGGATATCTGATTGGTGATCCATTCCAGCGTGTTTGCGCCCTCGGGCAGTTCATATGATGCGGTGCCTGCCATCTGCTGTATGACATAGTGGACCTTAAAGTCAGGCCTGCACACTATCTCTGCCTTTTTGATGTCGGTTCCAAAAAAGTCATACGCCGTTCCGTCCTTGTCATACTTTGAGTCGTTGTATTCGCGGATTATTTTTTGATCAGACCAGTCATCAGGACACGGCGAGTCGGGGTCGTATGAATAGTTCGGGTTTAGCACCCATACTGCTGCAATCTCCATTCCGTCAGCTACTGCATCCCATATGAATGGAAACAGCGCAATCAGAAATATGATCATGACACATCTTGAGATTAGCTTTCCTCCCAGCCCCTTTTGTACGGTTGAGACTTCGGACTGCTCAAAAAATTTCAGCAGTACTGCAACTACGACGACCACTGCAATCAGGATCAGTGCCAGAAATCGCATCTGCGTGAATGTCTCAAATATGTAGTTTCCATGCTCTGTGCCGTCATTTTGTATGGAATACTCAAAGACCGGCAGTGTGATCAGCTGAAGCGTGTACGCGCTGTCCATCATGTCGCCTATGTCGTTTGCAATATTGGAAAAGGTAATCTGTATGAGTATTATGGCAAGTATGGTTACTGCAGCGTCTATCAGCTCTGTGATGATTGCCGGGTGTTGTTTTTTCAACAACACCCAAGGCAGTATTCATTATAAGGAGCGTGGATTTCTCAAAGAGGATTCCGTGAACTGCCGCCGTACAAGTACGGCGGCCTTCTCGCCGTGTGATTATAAATTGTCATCCTGCATGTTGGCCTTTGTGCAAATTTGCACAGAGGTTCTGTCAACTGAGACTCGGCATTTGAGTCCGCCAAAGGCGCAGCAGAATCCAGGGGCCTTATAAACAACTACACATCTGATGGGTATTGTTTGGATGGAAGAAATCAGAAAAAGAAGAGTCCGTAAAGTACAAGCTATCGCACATGGATGTTGACGTTACAGGGCTTGACATAGTGGAGGAATACAAGGTAGGCAAGGTAAAAGTCTACATCACGTCAGACTCAAGATACCTGGTAAAAGAGCCGCCTATAGGCGACTCTGCAGTGAATTTGTACAATACCATCATCGACAAAATTAACATGGGAGTCGAGCTAACAGACGCGGATAAGGACCCCAAAGTTCTTGCCGACAAGCTGGAAAAGGCATTTTGGGATACTGCAAAGAGACTTGAAAGGTATGACGAGGCGACACGGATGTTTCCTGACCTGACGTACTACATTCACCGCGAGATGCTAGGTTATGGGATTATTGATCCGCTGATGAAGGATCCTGCAATCGAGGATATCCTGTGCTCTGCATACGACAGAAACGTCCGCGTGATACACAAAAGATATTCCGGCATTCACCACAGCCTTGAGACAAACATTGCATTTGAGAGCGTCACTGAGATGGAGAGGTTCATCCAGAAGGTGTATAGTAAGACAGGTACGGAGCCCACAGAATCAAGACCGATGTCTGTCACACACATGGCAGACGGCTCCAGAATCTCTGCCACCTTTGGAAAACAGGTGACACAGCCTGGCCCGATAATTGCGATACGAAAGTTTCCAACAGAGCCGTTTACGATAACCGACATGCTAAAGACAGGGCACCTGTCATCTCAGATGGCAGCATACATCTGGACTATGCTTGATGCAAAGGCAGTGGGGCTGGTAATCGGTGTCACAGGATCCGGCAAGACTACCCTGCTTTCTGCGTTTGTATCGATGATGAACCCGGGGTGGAGGATACTCACAATTGAGGATACGCTGGAACTGCAGATACCGCATGAGGACTGGGTTAGGGCAAACACCAGAAAAAGCTACGGAATGCTTTCAGAGAAATTCGACATACCCATCAGAAGCCTGATTGACATGTCACTTACACAGAGGCCGGACTACGAGATTGTCGGCGAAATCAGACTGGATGACATGGATGCGCTGTTTCAGAGTGTCGGCACCGGACACGGCGGGTTGACAAGCTTTCACGCATCAACCCCAGGGGGCGCACTGACTCGAATGAGGGGAAACAAGATCAGCGAAGGCGAGCTTGCACTGCTGTGGTTTACGGTGCACTCTGCCAGCATAACAAGGGACGGAGTCGACACAAGAAAGGTGACAGATATCTCAGAGATAGTGCCAGACGAGATGACCGGCACAGTTGCAGTTAATAACATATTCAAGTATGATATTTTTAAGGACAAGTTTGTGCAGAACCAGTCACTTGAGGAATCATACAGATACCAGGAGGCCTTGCAGATATGCGGAATCCTAGATCCAAAAGAAGACATGAAAAAAAGAATAGCCCTCCTTGAGCAGTGTGTCAGCAAGGACGTCTCTGACGTGCACAAGGTCTTTGAGATTCTTAGAAGATATTACGAATGACGGCCTACATTCCTGTCTGAATGTATGTTGATTTGATAGTCACTTCTGCATCAACATTGCCAACAGTATCCAATAATACGTAGCCAGGAAGTGAGTGGCTGTCAATGAATCCCATAACATTATTGATCACGTAAAACTCTACAATGTCCCCGGATTCTACAGGAACTGATGCGTGCCCTTCGTAACGAAGATCATCATATATGTATTCTATAGATCGTGCGGATACAATTATTGATCCTAAATCTTCAATGGACGTTATTGGTATGGAAGTTGGACTGTCATTATACCCAAGCGGTACTGACTTTACCAAATCACCGTTCACATAGACGTCCATAGTATTTGTCAGTGGATCTACTGGTGGTGGCGGTGGCGGTGGGATTGATCTGTCTTTGTAATAGTACGTATTGCTAAGTTTCATGGTTCCTGTAACCTCTGAATTAAACAATGCGTTCATTGTGCCATCTGTACTGGCAATGGCATATGCAGATGCAACGACAGTGACACTTCCTTCCCTTACCTCATACGGATAAAATTCATTTTTAGTAGAAGTCTTGTCTTCAATCAAAAACAGCTCACGCTGACCCAGATTGTTGCCGTATTCAATTTGCACTTTCTGGGTGCCGTTGAGTATCATGTGTATCACTTTATGGTTTGCCACAAACGGCACATATACTGATTCCCCTAACTCATACTCCCCTGACAGATATGGAAGTGGAAGCGTTTCATCAAGGGACACATCACTCACAGAAACGTCACCTGAAAACGGCACCTTAACGTATGCTATTGCACTGTACATTGAGTTGCTAATTCCAGGATCTGCTACAAACTGACGGTTATGGATGTCATATACAGTAGGTGTGTTTGTATTAGTCATCGTCACTACCTCTGAGTCTATGTACAGCGTCAGTTTTACATCATCAACTACTGGCATTTCTGAATCTAAAATATTCCATGGAACCTGGCTCGAAGTGATCTCAATTACTCCATCTTCTGTACCAATGCCGTCAACTACCTTCTTCCCATTAATTTCAAGAGAGTATGGCATATTCTCAGGGACGTTTGATATGTGCAAAAGATCAGTCTGTCCTGGTTTGATGTAATTTACACGTACGCCGATGTCACTGTTTTCAAGATCCGCTACAAAATACGTTTTATCACTGCTTGGAAGGTTCCATGTCCTTTCAGGTGTCGTAGATTTTGTTTTTACAGGAAGTGAGTCATATATCGTATTATGATGGATGACTGTGTTTCTCGCCAAGAGGCTCCAGGCATATATCATATTAGGATTATTGCTGAGGACTAATTCTCTTGCAATCCTGCTGTCGCTCAGATTCATATAGTCTATTTCTTGTATTTCAAGATAGCCGTTATTATTGAATACCGGCGTAAAAAATGTATTTATAGTGGCATGGTCATACTGGTGAGTAAATGTAAATGAACTCACTACATTGTTTGCAGTTCCTCTTCCTGAGATACTTTTGGTCATAATTGATTACTCCAAATTGTTCCGAATCAAGAACTGATCCTGTAAATATATTCATAGAGGTGAAAAAAGGATCACAATAACAACGATCAATTTCAAATCCAAATCCTAAATAATCCAAATCCACCGAATCCGAATAGTCAAGAGTTGTGAGGTCATATGGCGAATCTACAAGTCTGATTCTGTCATTTTCTGATACACTGTTAGAAAACACATGAAATACCATTGGGCTTGTCGTATCAGTCAAGCCACTGCGAGGTATTCCGATAAACACGCGTCCCAGTGCCATCAAGATTCAATATATGTGAATCTGAATCAATTGAGTGGCTCGTGCTGGCTCCCATGTGTCTTATCTGATAAGATGAACTGTCATATGCGTAGCCGTCTTCGGTAGTATAGTCAAACTCTGTGGTTAGCCTGTCAAGGTCAGGCAAACCGCCCTTGGATTCAAACTCATAGTCTGCGTAAAGGCTGGGAATGTCAATCTCTTTTGTCGCAGCACCGTCAAATACGTATGCAATTTTCCTGACATTGTTGTCAACATCCAAGTATGGCCGAAAACCATCAACCTCAAATCCAGACGGCTTGTGTAATATGACATTACCGTTTACATCCAAGTCAATGATTCTTGATTGATCAGTAATTGCAGATGATATGCTTTCAAGGGCTTTTTCAGCCACATCCCCGTTCTCATCATTACTTACATGAACCTCCTCTACTGGAAACATGTTGCCAAGCTCAGTGACAATAAAGATGTCCTCTGCAAAGGCAGGGGATATCAGAATTACAGGCAACGCTAATGCTAGCAGGCCGTACAAAGTCCTCATACAATCAAATCATCAACATGTATTAGCAACCAAATATTGCTGCACACGTGCAGGTTCATCATCCAGAATGCGAAGCACCATTCCGTATCTGTTGGAGTTTTTCTCATATACGATAGTGATTCTCTCCCTGCCAAAAACGGTACAGGACAGTACAGAATCAGCATTTAGCAACACTGTCTCCATTCCGGAAATCTCTACTTTGATGATGCCATTCTCATCAATGTCAAGCATCCCTTTTTTTCCATATAATGAAACCGAAAAAGATTCCATACCAGAGATTGACAGATATTATTTAACGCTGTGAGCGGGGGTTCTGTCAAGTTCTAGTCACCTGAAGTGTGGATCTTCTCCGTGTTAAGAGTCGTCACCTAATCTGAGATATCATTGCAAAACTATCATTTGAAATTAAGGTGCCTGGCACCCCCCTGTCCAAAGTGTTCAAACCATGCGACAAAAGGAAGACTAAACTTCCAGTGGTGTGTCAGGCATGTTTGTATTGTAATACGCATATAATACGGTTATGCTGCATCATCGTCAGAAATATCTCTTAATTTTGTAATACCACGGCGAGAAGGCCACCGTACTTGTACGGCGGCAGTTCACTACATCTTCCTCAGACATGTTTTTCTCATTCATAATCCGTGCGACATGCCCTGATACCTGTAAGATTCAACCGTCTCAATTTCTTCTTTCTTGTCTGGGTTTTTTTAATTTCATCGGCTCTCTATCTTTCGCTAATTCATTGTAAATATCCACTCTTCGAGGCCTGTTCCAGTATGCAGATTTGCATTTAGGACACAAGGCTGGTTCTTCTCTTATTTTTAATCTTGGTACCCAAGCATGACCGCATCTGTCACATTGAAAAGCTGGTAATGTTGTTTTTCCCACGTCTTGTAATTACTTTACACTGTAATAAGTGTTGGTTTACTTAATAGAGTAACCTTTAACTATTACATTGCCCATATTACTATCATGCAAACTGACAAGATTCGGGCAATGAGAAAATATATGGTGACGTTTTGCACTGAAGATGTCGACTGCCGTCTGACTGAGACGTTAAACCAGACCACCACAGGAGGCTGGTAACCCATGTTTGGGAGGAAGAAAAAAAACGTGGGCTTGCCACCAATTCCAGACGAACTAAACTATTACAAACAACCCCCAAAAAGATCGTACGAGCTACGGCCAATCACGGTTGTTGATACGAGTTCCTTGTTTTCATGCTTTAACAGCAGTGAAAAGCAGTCAGACCAGATAGCAGAACACATGGAACTTTTGCATCCTGATGAGGTACACATTCCTGATGTGGTGGTGGAAGAGTTTGACAGCATTTACAAAAATGGCGACAGAAGGTTTGCAGCAGACGGGCAAAGGCGCAGCCTGTTTGCAAAGTTTGTAGAAGAGCCCCCAAAGCTCAACGGAGGAGTGCCACGAGATCTTGCAGAGCTGGAAGGCAAGGTAGAGGCAATGTACAATGAAATTTACCGTACACAGCTTCCACGTGTCGAGGGATGGGCAAACAGAAAGCAAAAAAAGCCAGCAGATATTATGGATTTGCAGATAAACAAAAACGACTGGCGAATACTTGCAGAGGCATCATACATTGCAGGCAAGCACAAGAATGGCGTAAAGATCATGACCCTTGATATTGACTTTGTACTTTTTGCACCCGAAATATACGAGGTACTTGATGTCAGGATTGAAGACTGTAATATGTTCGGACAGATGAATCCGACGACAGCATCACTTGAAGGAAAGCACCACTAGACTAATAGAGTGAATATTTTAATTTCCATGAATCAGGAAGCCAACGACTTTATCATTTTTTATAATCACACGGCGAGAAGGCCACCGTACTTGTACGGTGGTGGTTCACTGTATCGTTTTTTTAAATTTAAAGTCATGATAAAATGGTTTTAGGTGTGATTTTGATAGAATTTCCCACTCAATATTTGACTTACCATGAAACCTAAAAATCTACGGTATTTGATTTTGAATCCCTTTGCATGTCCTTTCGTTTTGTGGTGCGCCAGTTCATGACACATCAACTCGACTAATGCGAAATTACCGTACAGCATAGCTCTCTTTGACTGATTGTTGATTTTTGTTCCGAGGCATTTTTTTTCTGCCAATACTTTTTGTCGTACTATCACTCTATGTGGTTTTGAATGCGTATAATGTGCATACCAACCACCAATAGATTTTCTTTTTATTTTTCTGCTATTCTGTTTTGAAAATGGAATTATCGTATCGTCTTTAATCTTCATGACTTCGTTTGGAAAATTTTCTTTTAGAACATTTGCAGTCTTAAAACAAATTTCCAATCCATCAGTTATTTTCTGTTTCACAATTCCATTACGTCATTAATTCATAAAAAGTTTTGAAAAAGTCATCTTGTTTTTGCATTACATGTTGATTGAAAACCCCACGTTTTTTTTTAAAATACAGTGTCGCAAAAAATTCTTCAAAATTAAAATTCAAAATTTGTTCGTAAAAAATATGCTAAAGATTCTTTTCAACATTAAAGAAATTCTAGATGCAGAAAGCACAGTTTTCGTTTTGGGAATAGATATGAAAAAAATTGAACGCGCATGGGATATTAGACACAAAGGATGCGTACCAGCTGTTTTAGAAGGAAGGGATCACACCGATAAATTGTTTCAACTTAAAATTCAACTGCCAAAAAAAAGTTGAAACAATTATCAGAATTTTTAGATTCACATGTAAAATTACGTACCAGACAACAGAAATTAGCAGCAGGCGGAACTAGGAACAATCCTAGGAAGATCAAACACACTCTAAACACAATATATTTTGCTCCTAAAAACATATCCTCTGAAGAGAGGTTTAATGATGGAGTTTTTGATCATATAGTTGCTTCCTCTGTTTTGTATACTTGCTACAAAGACATTATGGAGATAGTTAAAGAAAATCCATATAGCCTATATGATGCAGTTTTTGCATGTCATACTGCGCAATTTTTTGGTAAATTTCAAGTTGGGTATCCTGACGTTAAAGAGAATTTTCAACATGGCGGGTATGGCAAGGATATGAACATATGGAATACCATGCTAACTAAAGATGCTATGACATCTCACTGTCTACAGATTCTTGAAATTGTGTATAATGACCGTCATGCTTTTGATTTTCTAAATTTGTTTGCTGAATACTGGGAGTTGACAGAAAATTATCGTAAACCAGACGATTATAATATGTACGTGGAAATGTTGCGTGGAGTTTTATCACGAATGCCATTTTTGAATTAAATCACGAAAATAGATTCAAATCAATGCCTATGCATTATGATGATGAAGTAATCTCAAAACAGATCATTTAGTGAATAATTGATTGAGCAGGTTCTGGTAAATTCTGATGATCAGATCACCAGAAGTTAGCAGCAGGGTTTACAGCACCGCCCTTTGAGTTTGTTCTCATATGAAATTCTCACAAAGTTGCAAAATCTCAACTCAGAGAAGATCCTAAAACTATGTCTGGGGTGTTGATCACCAAAATCTACCAAAGCCACCCTCTGTTGCAATTAAAAAACCTGCAGGTCTTCTTCCTTCAAGTTTATTGAATATTCTTTTTTCCCTATCATACTGCCAATAATGAATTGGAGCCTCGTATGGTTTATTGATGATAAGTGTTGGAATTGTAGACATCATTAAATCTTAATTATTTTAAGTGATTCAATTCCACGAATGTCAATTATTTTAACAGCTACTTGTTTACTTGAACCTACTGAAAATGGCAATGATTTTGTTCCGCTATAATATTTAATTAACTCTTCATCAATTTCTGATTTCAAAGTCTTTGTCAATTTTGTCCAATTATCAATTGATCCAGAAGAATCAGGAAAGAATACTTGTTGTGGATAAAGACTTCTTTCATCATAGTCGGTGTCAAGCATCCACATTGCTATCTTAGATGTATCTCCGGATTCTATTTCACCAGTTTTTGTATTATAGTAATCAAATCCTTTAACTTCAACTATGTATTTTTCATCTTTTTGTTTTTTTAATTCTACATCTGGTTGTCCCATAAGCCAAAATGATTCATTACTTGCTCTTTTTTTCTTAAGATCTGAGGTAAGTAAATCTGCATTAACTTGAACCTTTAACACTTGAACACCAGGCCATTGCAGCTCATCAATATCTTTTGCAGCCTCTGGATCAAATTGTAATGAAGCAAAAATAATTAGTTTTGGTGTTGGAACTAACTTTTGTGCTTCTGATATGGCTAATGTAACTTGTTTTTGTTCTAAAAGAGAGTATTCTGTCCCAAAAGAAATTGCAGTTAGTTTTGGTTTAACTTCTTTTGTTTCACCAATCGCATGAATCCATCGAGATGCTGGATGTGATTCTACTCTAGAAAATTCTATTTTTTGATTACCTTTTCCTCTAACACCTGTAATCAGTAGTTCATCTCTCCAATCTTGTTGGGTTTTATTTTCTGGAGTACGAGCAATTGAAGTATCAATCTCTGAACTTTCATTATATGATGCATCAAGTGATTTTACAATAGGTGAAGGAACTGCTTCTACAGTAAATGGACCAGAAATTCTAATCTTAGTTTTATCAATTAAAGGCTGATCCATAAGAATCTCTGTTTGTGGGATTTCATTATTTGCAATTGAGCTAGTTGTAATATGTGGAACCTCTTTACATTCAAAACCGCTTGTAATTCCTTCTTCTGGATGTTTTAATTTGTAATAATCAAACCTTGAAGTCATTAATCTTTGTCTTGCCAGTGTAGTAGCAATTCTTGATGTATCACATGTTATCCATCTTCTTCCCCATTGTTCCGAAACATATGCTGCTGTTCCTGAACCACATGTAGGATCAAATACAATATCTCCAGGATCAGTTGCTAAAAGAATACAATTTTGAATTATTTTTGGGTTAGTTTCAACAACATATCTGGCCCCTGTCACTCCTCCAAATCCTATCCATAAATTATCAATTTCAGTTACTGGATAATCAGAAAAATATCTTTTAAATCTAAGAGTGGAACCACTATCTAATATTCTATTTTTTTTAATACAATTTTCAAGACCTTCTTTAGGTGTACCCCACCATCGATTACCAGAATTAAATTTTTTTCCTTCGAACTCAATTTCAAATTTACTACCTGGTCCACCTTTCAATAAATCTGCTGAAGTAAATAATTTTGAATCTTTTGGAATCAAAGACAAATCTTTCTTTTCTTGACCGGTTAATTTTCGATAAGAACCATCAATTAATTCAATACAGTCAAATCCAGCCCTGATAGGTTCCTTTTCTTCAAATAATGAATTAAATTTTAATTTTTTAATATCTTTTGCAAACCATAAAATATAATCCAATTTTGTTGAAAGTTTGTTTGTTGGTTGCAGACCTTTTGATGTTTTACTAAAAACAATCATATTCACAAAATTTTTTGAGAAAAATATTTCTTCCATTAATTCCCTGACATAATGTAAATTATCATCAGAAATTTGTACAAAACAACTTCCGCTTTCTTTTAGAAGTTTTTTGGCTAACAATAATCTACTTCGTAAATAACTCAAATAGGAATGAATTTCAAACTCCCATGTATCTCTAAATGCCTTTATCATTCCAGGCTCTTCTGTCAGATCTTCATCTTTATCCTGTCCAGCAGTAGTTTTTTTGTTCACAAAAGGTTGAAAGTTTGAACGGTATTTGACACCATAAGGAGGATCAATGTAGATCATTTGCACTTCACCTTCCATATCTCTCTCTTTTTCCAAAAGAGAATTCATAACAAGAAGAGAGTCACCTGTAATAAGTCGATTAGACCATCCTTGATCGTGTTTATAAAATTCAATTGCTTCTCTTAATGGAAGGTTATTTTCAGATTGTTCAAAGAAGGGGAATAATGTTTGTTGTTGAACACCTTGGTCTTTCAAAACTTTACTAATGATTGTCATAGGATCAATTCTTTCATGCCTATGAAGTGATACTGTATCAACTTCAAAATCAGAATTTTCAGATTTACCGTACCATTCAAGACTAGGATCAAGATGAGGATCACATGAGTATTTTTTTGGAGGCATGTCTTTATCAGATTCTGGAGTCACTAGACCTACTGGTGGATTGTTTGCTCTTTTTTGTTTTTCGTGAATATATTGTTTAATTGCAATTTTTTTCTTTTTAGATTCTCTAATTGGAGCAAGTTTTGATTTTTTTCTAGATTTTTTTGTAATTTTCTTTTTGGTTTTTGTTGTGGAATCTGCATCTTTTAATCCCAAACTCGATAATAGTTTCTTTGATTTAGCCACAGATCTGAGATCAAATATTGACTTTTAACTAGATTGTTTTTTCTCATCTTCATAATTAGAGATTTGGAACCTCAATCTTGTTTGTTCTCAAATAAGATAATAGATCATTGAACTTTTCTTCCAACTGGGAATTCTTTTCAGAAATCTTCTTGATGTTCTTCTCTACAGTTTCAAAATCAGAAATTGTAAGATGTGGTTCAACTGCCAAGTACATCTCTCTTTTCTTTTCATCGTTCAACTGATAGTAAGTATTCATGTAGAACTGATGGCCAATCAGTGCTTCTGCAAAATCCCTGCCTGAGACATTGCCTACTGTAGTCCTGAAGAATTTTCTTAACGCATGAAAGTGGATTACTTTGATTCCGTTAGGATTGGTCCTGTTCAGATCAGGAATCTTTTCGATATAGTATTTCAGTTGCTTCATCAGCAAGGCTTCTGCTGACAGATGGGTAGGCTGTTTCTGATGTCTGTCTGGATTGCGTTTGCCAAGTGGATCCTGGCCAAATATTACCACATCATCAAGGTGAGAATTGTCTTGCTTTTCATTCCACTGTAATAACATGGAAAGATAATCTTTGAGTGCTTTTGTTGCCTCTGCTGTAATGAATGTCTCTCTTGCCTGCCTTGTCTTTGTGATTTGTGCTGGAAGCCTGATTGTAGTAGGAGTTGTTGTAAAGTCAATGTCTGATAATTGTAACTGGACGAATTCTCCTATTCTCATTCCGCTTGATGATAACACAAGTACTACAGTCTGGACTCTTTGTGGCACGTTTCTCAGCACTCTGAGAATCATTTCCTTGGTTAGTGCGACTTCAGGTTCACGAATGTTCTTTGGTATTTTGATAATATGCTTGGTTCTGGTAAATTTTGGTGATCAGATCACCAGAAGTTAGCAGCAGGGTTTACAGCACCGCCCTTTGAGTTTGTTTTCATATGAAATTCTCACAAAGTTGCAAAATCTCAACTCAGAGAAGATCCTAAAACTATGTCTGGGGTGTTGATCACCAAAATCTACCAAAGCCTTCACAAATATCCCACATAGGAATTGCAACAAAGTCAAAAATGCTCAAAGTTGGTATAGTTGGAGGAGAAAGAATAGCAAAACTAAATGAACTATTACGCCTGTCAGAGCATGATTTAATACGCGGTATGGCAGAGATTTAAAATTGTTATGAGTCGACAAGCAGAAGCAACAGACATCAAAAAGAAGATCCTGGCTACTGGGATTAGAGTAGGAACACAAGTAAAGACAAAATTCATGAAACCATTCATTACAAAAGCCAGTCCTGAAGGACTTTACATGCTTGATCTAGACATAACATTAGAGAAAATCAAAACCGCAGCCAAATTTATCAACAGATTAGGAACAGACAAACTCATCGTATGTTCAGGTAGACAATATGCAGAAACACCAATTGAAAAATTCTGCGAAATGTTAGACTCTAAGAAACTTGTTGGAAGATTCATGCCAGGAACTTTGACAAATCCTTCATTACCATATTACATCGAACCAAAATTAGTCTTAATTTCAGATCCACAAGTTGATGAGCAAGCAATTACAGAGGCAACAAATGCAGGAATTCCGGTCATAGGAATTGCAAATACAGATAATATTACATCAAAACTAGATGTGATTATTCCAGCAAATAATAGAGGAAGAAAAGCTCTAGCAACAGTTTATTGGTTATTGGTACGTCAAATTCTCATTGAAAGAGGAGAACTAAAAGAAGATGAACCAATGAAATATGAAATCGATGATTTTGAAACAAAGATTACAGAAGAGGAAATCGAATAAATCAATAAAAATTTTAAAGTGTTTACTTGAAATCTAAAGCTTCTGCACCAGGAAAAGTTATTCTTTTTGGAGAACATTTTGTAGTATATGGAGTAAAAGCAATTCTTTGCACAATCAACAAGAGAGTTTCCGCCAACTTTCCAGTGTATCAAAGCTATACAATTTCGGCGGGGCTCTGTAATAGAGTTTTAGAAATCCCAATCATTATTTTTTCTTTTTTTGTCAATGTAATGACACCCAACTCTTTTATCAGAAATGGTATAACCATCAAAGTAGAAATTGGCTAAAAGACATCAGCCACCAATTAATTACAGGCCAAAGGAGGTTCCCATAAAGCAGATCAAAATATGGAAGGATGCTCAGGCGGTTCTGGTAAATCTTCTGGCGTTTTCACATTTTTTGTTCGTAAAAAATATGCTAAAGATTCTTTTCTTCTGCATCAGTGAATATCTGCTCTGCATAGAGTGATAATGATTGCAGTGTGTCGTGCGACAGTATGATCAGCAGATAGTTTGTGATGTGGTCTTTCAGGCGATTTTCTTTTCGCACTCCTTGTGTGAGGGCGACAACAAACGCAATTGCGTTTTTGTGGATGTTTTCTGCGTATGTCCTGATGTCTGCGTTTTCCCTCTCGCACATGTCTGCAATCTGATTCTCCAGTGACTCTATGATGTCAAGTTTTGCTTTATTAAATTTTTTGTAAATTTCATCTCTTGGCTTTTCTTCTAGATTCTCAGAAATTTCTGAGAAGAGTTTCAGTGTCTTGCTTAACAGTGCGTTCATCTCTTCTGTGAATACCTGGTCACGGATTATGCTGTGATGCATGATTATTGATTTGTTTTTTGATACTTGAATGTTTTATGATTGGTTTTCCATGATAACAGAATATTTTGTCATTTGGATCCTTTCTTCCCTGAGTCATAGTTATTCCTAATTTTTCAAGATAATCATCATCCAACTTTAGAGCCTCTTTAATTTCATAATATCATGACTTGTCAGATTAATGTGGTTTGTGTTAATTTTAGGCTCAAGTCTAAAAAATCTGATTTTGTATTGCCTGGAGGAAACAAACTTGCAAAAATGATTCAAAATGATGGTTTTTTGGTGGTTGGAGTAAAATCAACCGATCTGATACACCGAGAAAAATCCACCAAAGATGAACCACTATGTCCCAGTGGATATCGTGTTAGGTGACATGGAATATTTAGAGGAACTTGTAAAGGAAAAGAAAATTGTAGCCAGGAAAGTTAGTCGATGGGACGTTTACAGAATTAAGAGAAAATAATCAAAATTTAACAAAATATTGACAGTTAAGGATCAGTTTTTATTATTTTTGTATCCCAGAACAAGAATTGCTAAAAGAAGAGATTTCTAGTCCAACTGAGGAATTTATTGAGTCCATAAAGCAAAGCATAGCAGAACGGATAGATCCAAATGCCTCTACAGTAGAAATCGGAAAAGAGTTTCTAAAATGGGTTGTAACTAAATTGTTTGATGCGTCTGAAGACGATTTTGACCAACATTACACTGATGGTAAAAACGACCACGGAATAGACTTCTGGATACCAGATCCAAGTGACGAAGGCGAGGGCGGAGTGATTCAACTCTTCCAAATAAAATACGGTACATCACACAAACCAGAGTCCATTTACAAATTTAGAGATGATGTAGAAGAATTCTTCAAGATGAATCCAAACGATGTAGAAAGAGACGAACTGAAAGATGTTCTAAGAGAAAAGATGGAGAAAAAACTAGAGCCAGAGTTAATTTACGTAACCAACAACGACATAGACAACCTAGAGAAATTCAAGGGAATAACGGCAAAGGTATACGGCTTAAAACAAATTGAAGAAAAGTTATGGGACAATTTATTCGGTAAACCAAAAGGTCAGGTTGCAAAGTTAAAGTTAGAAAAATGCATGACTTTCGATCATTCCGTAATGGGGGTGGTATCGCTTCAAGAACTAAGCAGATTTGTTAGAAATAACAAATCGTACATTTTTGAATCAAACATTAGAAAGTTTCTTGGGTCAAAGAAAACTAAGGTCAACAAACTGTTACAAAAAACAATAAACAAAAACCCAGAAGATGTTTACAAGTACAATAACGGCATTACTCTTGTTGCTACTAAATTCAAAGACTTGGAAAACTTTGAGATAGAATTACATGAACCCCAGATAGTAAACGGAGCACAGACGGCGAACACTATCGCAACAGAACTTCAGTTTTATGATAATCGAATTGGAAGCGTACCGATAATAATATTTCAAGAGGAAACTAAAGAGGTCAAAGACAAAATAACAAGATTTAGAAATTCTCAAAATGCAGTAAAAGGCAAGGACCTAATCTCTCTTGAAGCGACACATAAAAACCTACACAGTCAGTTAAACAACATCGGTTATTATTACGAGTATCAAGCAGGAGGATGGCTTAGTCTACCAGACAAAGAAAAGAAGAAGTTTACAGGACATGAGACATACAACAAATACATTCTAGGAGAAAAAAAGAAACTTGACGTAAAAATAGACGCAAAAGATGCAATTCAAAGCATGGTGGCGGGAATTACACAGGAACCAACAAAACCCTACGGCAGTATTGCTAGGTATATGCCATCAGGAGCAAATTACGCCGATGTGTTCAACAGTGACCTAAAAGAAGATTGGAGACTCTTTCTTTATCCATATCTTGTCAAGTGCTACTGCGTAAACAACTTCAAGTATGGTAAACAAGACCCAGATTTACCGGAACTGAAATACGCAAGACTGCTCTTCGTAACTGCATATTTTAGAATACTCAGCCAGTTCATTATCACGAAAGACGTTGACAAGATCAGAAAAGACCCAACAATATTGGAGCCATACTTCAAAGATTTTGAGACAAATGAAAGACTCTTAAAATTCACCCATGAGATGATTAAACACTATGTTGCGACAGCACGACAATTCATGGAAGATCACAAAGAAAAGGTTACAACTTTGCATAACTTCTTTGCTAGATATGCATGGGATGAGTCACTTCAAAAGAATTTCATACATCACGTCATCGTCTACAAAGATGACCTAAAGAAAATTAAAGAAAGTTTCAAGAAAGAAAATAATTGAGACTTGGGCATAATGATTTACAAAAATAATCTCAACGACACAGCATTCTCTTTACAATTCTTGGACTCTCACTTGTTTGCTCATGTTGCAAAAAACAAAACATACTAAGATCCTTAGCTTTTTTGATTGCAATAATTTGAGGAATGTAAGCAGATAAAACAAATGAATGAAGAACGCAGTAAAGATTCGCAACTGCAAATTCAAGCTCGAGGTAGATTTTCTTTTCTAGTAGCCTTTACAAAATAAACCGAATTTAAAGACACTAAATCTAACTGTGATTCTGAAAGCTTTTCTTTAATAATTGCTGAAGAAATTATTGCGTCTGAAATTTTTACACTGTTCAATCTTCGGGTGTTTTCATATTTTTTATGCCTAAAAAATAGCAAATGTCCCTGAAGTTGAACAGCGTAAATGAAACAAAGAGATTTAAACTACAATACATCGCTATTATAACATGTCACAGACTGTTGTTCCTATGAAGCCATTACATATATCATCAAAGGGTAGTATTGTCATTGGCAGTGTAGTAGATACTATAATTATGTCGCAAATATCCCTTAAGCCATTTGAAGTACCTGCACCAGTTAAAATAATTGATGGTAAACTACATGTCAATGAGAACGTATTAGAAAAAGATAGGATATATTCAGTAATGCACAATAAACAAGAGTATTTTATTCGAAGACAAAAAGATGCTACTGAGATTTTTCAACTGAATGACTAATGTTTGGATCCATAAAGGCTTTTCTTGGACTAGGTTATTCAAAGAAAAAAATAGTTAATGTGATTAGGGTAGAAAGTGATGAATTTGAAATCTGTAAACCCAAATTAGTCAATACTCGAAAATATTTGTTCGGAGAAAAAAATCGATTAGTTCATTACAAGGACGATGAATATTTCACAGTGGATTTATAAGAATATGATTGAAGAAAGAGTTGACTTTACTACAGTAAGAGAAGATTTTAGTGAATATGAAGTTGAAAATGGGGAAGTATTGAGAGTAAAAGCTGTCGTCACGGAAATAATCAATAAGACCGATGGCGACAAGGAAACAGGCGGTGATATTAGGTTTAGTACCATATCTAAAATATCTGCATCGGATCCAATTGATACAACTGATTTAGAATTAGAATCTGACCCCAACAAAGTAACTGAAAAAGATGAAGTAAAAGAATTGAAATTTAAAACTATAAAGGAAATTGTAAATATATACGAAACTGCAAACTCGTTAATTTTGGTAATTCCGTGTGTGACGAAAATTGTTTTAACTAATAAAAAAGATCCGAACAATTTACCCCGTCTAAGATATTTACTAGTCACAGATGTTGCCGTTACAAGTAAAAAACCACTGCCAGTACAACCCCTAAGTTTTAATTCCATATAGAACGTAAAGAGAAAACTGATCACAAGAAAGAAAAGGATCTAACTTTACAGTGAGAGAAATTCAGAGAAAATCCCTAAGACTAAACAGTGTACTCAATCCTCTGATTTTCATCCATATTTCAGGTCTCTATAATGCAACAGAACCTTTATTTTTACACTGTTCAATCTTGGAGACATTTGCTATTTTTTAGGAGCAAAAAATGTGAAAACACCCGAAGATTCAACAGTGTAGAAATTTTTACACTGTTACGTCTTAAGGGGCTTTCACCATTTTCAAACGACTGTTACATTCGAGGGCTGAGGTGTTACGTTAGGGGGCTACAGGTTTACTCCCAATATTGTAGACCAGTATTAGATGAGAATTTATCTAATTTGGAAATATGAACAACTTTGATCCCAGCGTAGTTAAAGTATTAAATAATACAAATCATAACATCATATATGAGCAAACGTGTTACAGTCATGATTGACGATGACCTGGACAAAAAACTTAGGCATCTTCAAGCAAAAATGATTCATCAGAAACAATCAACATATAGTTATTCCAGAGCATTGAATGAAACCCTTCGTAAAGCTTTGAAATAATTATCCAGTCTTCTGAAATTAAATTTTGGAATGGAATGAAATTAAATTTTAAATAGCAAATTAGTGCAAGGCACGGGATCAGAAGAATAAAGAATAAAAATATAAACTACGATTATATCATTACAGAAATTGACTCCTGATTATCATTTAATGGCAACTGATCTCCTAAATGCAGGAATGGGTGATGAAGGTCGATTAAGATTCATCATTGATTGTATTGCTGAAAACAAACCGCTTTACAAAACAGATATGATGTTCTTAGAAACCATGAGCAACCAACTAGAGCAAAAAATAAAGACACTCAAAGGAGATGACAAAAAGCAAAAAGAAACACATCCAAAGACATCGGTTTCTGAAGAACAACTTGGTGGAATAATAGATAAAAACGATCCAAAAAATACAGAAAAAATTATTCCTATAAGAAAAAAGAGATCCCTTTTTGCAAGAATCTTCTTTAGATAGGCTCTTTCAAAAGATCATTAGATCGCCAACAATAAATCGATCGTACCATTACTAGTTGCAGAGTAAAAGACCTCCCCTGATCATACTCCCTCAAGACATGATCTTCCTATTGTTTTGGTCTTTTACTTTATAATCACACGGTGTATTCTGGTAAATTTTGGTGATCAACACACCCAGACATAGTTTTAGGATCTTCTCTGAATTAGAATTTTGCAACTTTGTGAGAATTTCATATGAGAACAAAGTCAAAGGGCGGTGCTGTAAACCCTGCTGTTAAATTCTGGTGATCCGATCGGGGTTGTCGCCAAATTCAACCAAATGATCTAATTTTGTAATTTTTCACGCATATTGATCAGGGAGGTATGGGTTCCCCAATGACTAACCATAAGAGACGTGATCAGTACTGGAAGTACTATCACGATGCCCACACCCGAGAACTGGATTTTCTCACATCCCATATAGTTTCTTTGATTGTGGAGAATCCGTGTCCTGCACATGCCAAAAGGTCTGGCGCGGGACGCAAACCGGTACACGACAAAAACAAGCTTGCATTTCTCTGCATACTCATGGTGTGCCTTGACTTTACATCCAGGGACATGGAGAATCTTGCAGCTCTGCTGAGGATGCCGTGGAACGAACCCCTGCCGGATCACAGCACCATTGCCAAGTTCATGCAGAAGATTCCGACTGCATGGCTTGAGGGCATCATTGCCTGCACGGCAGAATCATGTCTTGCAGGGTTTGATGCCTCCTCCAAACTCAAGCTTGCATCAGACAGCACCGGCGTTGCTACTGGCAGATATTACATGGTGCAAAAAAACGTCAAAAACAGGCACAAATCAGAGGTAAAACGTCAAAAGTATATCAAATGGCACGTGACTGCAGTACTGGGCCTGCAGGTCATACTCTCCTGCCGCATTACGGCCAGCAATGTGGCAGACACCACGGTTCTTGCATCCCTGATAGAGAAGATCAAAAAGACAGGCATTGCATTTTCTGGCAGCAGATTCAACGCAGACAAGGGATATGATTCTGATGAGAACTTTAGGCTTGTCTTTGATGTCGGCATGACTCCAAACATAAAGCAGAGGAACAACGCCATAAGCAGCTCAAAACCATTTCGTAAAAGGGCGGCAGGACTGTTTGATGCAGATATCTACAAAAAACGTGGCATGATAGAGGGGATATTTGGAGCCGAGGAGACAGAGGGTCACCGGTTGCTGTGCAGGTTCAGAAAAAAGTCCACAAGAAGGCGGTTCGGACTGTGCAAGGCAATAGGATGGAACCTTGAGGTGTTAAACCGTCTAGAGTGTGCCGCAAGGCAGAATATAGTGGTGGTGGCAGCTTGATGTGAATTTGGCGACAACCCCGATCCGATCATCAGAATTTAACAGAACCCAGCATCAGTTGTAGAGAGCCTGCACCGCAATAAAATGAACACAAAAGATATGACTGCAGCCTGCGTGTTTTTGAGTGAATCCATAGGAAAGTCAAAGGCTGCTCGCTCTCTTGGAATATCTTCACAAACTCTAAAAAAATATCTTGGGTTTGCAGCAGTTCCAGAGAAGCTACGACAGTTTGTTCCAAAGGAGTTGTCACGTGATGATTGTACCAAATTATATCAAATAATTTCAAATGTATCAAAGGCAGTCAAAGTTGCAGTGAAGTTAATTCCGCTGGACCAGAAACTCAGAAAAGAGTATCTTAGAGTATTGTCTCGTAGTCCAAAGTCATCACATCTAAAATTACTAAAAAAGGCAAAAAGTGGAATGCTCCAACGGAAAGTTATTATTCTATTGAATAAAGGAAATGCTAGAAAATTGAAGAGTTTAGCTGCAAGAAAAGATATTGAGGTAACTGAGATGGCAGTTAAGATTGTGTCTGATTATTTGAAGAGAAGGTAGAATTTAGGCACAGAATATATGATTT